>JBBRIV010000018.1:0-20384 GCA_038220425.1 Candidatus Limnocylindrales bacterium | reverse complement strand
CAGCTGGCCAAGTCGCCCGCCCAGTTCGACATCATCGTGACCACCAACCTCAACGGCGACATCATCAGCGACCTCGCCAGCGGCCTTGTCGGTGGCCTCGGCTTCGCCTCGTCGGGCAACTACGGCGATACGGTCGCGATCTTCGAGGCGGTCCACGGCTCGGCTCCGAAGTACGCCGGCAAGGACGTGATCAATCCCACCGCCCTGATCCTGAGCTCGGTGATGATGCTGCGCCACCTGGGCGAAGCGGCGGCCGCGGATCGGGTGGAGGACGCGGTCCTGGTCACTCTTGAAGAGGGCCACGCCACTACCCAGGACCTGGTCCGGCAGACCGGCGGCGACGTCGACACGGCAGCCTCCACGACCGGCTTCACCGATGCCGTGATCGCCAACGTGGGTCGCGGCCCGGCGACCCTCAAGGCCCGCCGGACGGCCGCTGGTGGTCCCCCGGCCCCGGCACCCCGGCCGGCCTGGTCGTACGGTCCCGAGCGCTACGCCGCGATCGAGCGAAGGACGATCGGCCTGGACATCTTCATCGAGACCGAATCGGACGCCGACGCGCTCGGTCCGGAGCTCGAACGCCTGACCACCAACGGCCCGTTCGAGCTGCGCTTCATCGAGAGTCGAGGGACCAAGGTCTACCCGTCGGTTGGCCTGTCGTCCGATGGCGTCCGGTTGCTCCGGGCCCGGTTCGTCACCCGCGACGGCGGCTCAGCGGCCGATGCCGACCTTCTGGCGCTCCAGGGCCGGGTGGCCCAGCGCGAGCCGGGCTGGACTCACATCGAGAAGCTCCACGTCTTTGACGGCGCCGACGGCTTCACCAAGGCCCAGGGCGAATAGGGTGGCTGCCGGTGGTCCGCGCCCCCGAGTCGCCGTCGTTGGCGGCAGCCGATCCGATTTTCCGACCCTCGAGAAGGCCGCTGCCCTGCTGACCGAGCTCGGGATCACCAACGAGCTGCGAGTCGTTTCGGCCCACCGCACGCCCGATCTGCTCTATCGCTTCGCCGAGGAAGCCGCCGAGCG
Organism: Candidatus Limnocylindrales bacterium; assembly: GCA_038220425.1. Taxonomy (GTDB): domain Bacteria; phylum Chloroflexota; class Limnocylindria; order Limnocylindrales; family CSP1-4; genus Palsa-1033. The sequence continues at coordinate 19,361 of JBBRIV010000018.1, read as the reverse complement.
CGGGATCCAGGTGATCATCGCCGGGGCCGGCGGCGCGGCCCACCTGCCCGGGATGCTCGCGGCCAAGACGATCCTGCCGGTCATTGGCGTGCCCATTCCCACCCAGCACCTGGGCGGCCTGGACTCGCTCCTGTCGATCGTCCAGATGCCTCGCGGCGTGCCGGTTGCGACGGTGGCCATCGGCAATGCCGAGAATGCCGCGATCCTGGCCGCCGAGATCCTGGCCCTGTCCGATCCGGACATCCGGGCGCGCGTCTCGGCCTATCGCGCCGCCCAGACCCAGACCGTCCTCGACGATGAGTCGAACCGGCCGGGCTGACCCGGGTCCCTGATGGACGACGAGCGCTGGGAGCCGGGGATGCCCGTCCTGGACCGCCAGGCGGTACCCGGGCCGCGCCCGCCCGTAGCGAAAGCACCCGGCCAACGCCCGCCGGGACGTCCAATGCCTGGCCCCTTGCCGGCGAGCCTCGCCGGGCTGCCTCCACGGAGCGTTCCCGAGACCCGGCCCACGGCCCTCCAGCAACAGTACGTCCTGCTCTCGGTGCCGGGCCTGATCGCAGGATTCGTGGCCATCACGGCGCTCGAGCTGGGGCTGCCCCTGGGGGCCCTCCTGATCAAGCTGTGCGTCCTCGTCGGAGCGCCCCTGCTGGCCGTTGCCAATGTTGACGCGATCATCCGGATCTGGCGGGCCGCCTGGGCGTGGATGCCGGTTGACCGGACCAAAGGCCTGTTCCGGCTGGCCTGGGTGGCCACCGCCTCCATCCTGTGGGTCCTGCTGATCGGCGTGGCCGTCCTGGTCCTCCTGGCATGAACCCGCTCGATCGTGGCCCGGACGGGCGCTCCACCGATATCCCATCCGGCGGCGGCGTCCCCAGCTGGCTGACCGCGACCCTCAACAACTGCAGTCGCTGCGGGACCGGCCTGGTCTTTGGTTCGGTTGACGGCGACCATCGCGATCGGCTCGTGTGTCCGTCGTGCGGCTGGATTGCCTACGTCAACCCGCGGCTGGTGGTGACGGCACTGCCGATCACCGACAGCGGCCAGATCGTGCTGATCCGGCGGGGGATCGAGCCGGCCGCGGGGGCCTGGGCCCAGCCCGGTGGTTTCCTCGAGATCGACGAGACGGTCAACGAGGGCGCCATCCGCGAGACGTTCGAAGAGACCGGCCTGCTGATCGAACTGGGCGAGATCATCGGGCTGTACTCCCGGCTGGAGGCGGCGGTGGTCGTGCTCGTGTTCGAAGCCCGGATCGTGGGTGGTGCATTCCGGCTGAGCCCCGAGGCAACCGAGATCGTGGCCTTCGAGCCTGACGCGATTCCCTGGTCGGAGATTGCCTTCAAGACGACCTACTGGGCCCTCAGCGACTGGCTCCGGCGGCGCCACCCGGAGCTGCGGCCGGGCGACGTCATCACCGAGCGGCGTCACTGGGAAGGCTGACGTGACGCCAATGTCCGAGCTCGAGTTGCTCGACGAGGCCAACTTCGCCCTGTACCGGGGCCTCACCGAGCGTTCGGGCGGCCGGATCGTGGAGCACGACGGCCTGACCCTGGTGATCGGCCGGCATCCGTCCCCGGTGGTGGTCAATTCGATCTTCCGGACCGGCGTCGTGCGCGATCCGGCCGGCGCCCTGGAGTCCGCCCGGATGACGTTCGCCGCGATTGGCCACGACATGTCGCTCCTGACCAGCAGTCACGCCGACGGTGCCATCGCCCAGGCAGCCAGCGATGCCGGCTGGGTCCAGCTGTTCGACCTGGTCGGGATGATCCTCGATGAACCGATTCCCGCCGAGCCCGCTCCGGCCGGCTCGGTGGTCTTCGAAGCCGACCCGAACGCCGACCTTGCGACGTTTCGGCGGATCGAGGTCTCGGGCTTCTCCGACACGGCCGATGAGGCCGAGATGATCGCGGAGCTGTTCGTGGACGCCCGCCTGCTCGAGCCCGCCGACAGCGCGACCTACCTGGCCGGCCCAGCTGCCGGACCGGCCGCCGCGGCGGCCATGGTCGTCATGGTTCCGGTCGGTTCCGGACAGGTGGGCGTGATTGCCTGGGTGGCCACCGAACCGGACCAGCGCCGGCAGGGCTATGGCGGCCTGGCGACCCTCGCGGCGTCCAACCGCGGCTTTGAGATGGGCGCCCGGGCCGTGGTCCTGCAGGCATCGCCGATGGGCCTGCCGGTCTATCGCCGGCTGGGCTATCGAGAGCTGAACGCCTACACGATCTGGTCGCCGCCGCCTGCCTGACGCCGCCGCGGCAGCCGCGCTGCTCAGCCCAGGTCGATGAAGATGTTCTTGGTCTCGGTGTACATGTCGATCGCGCCCATGCCCAGCTCGCGACCGATGCCCGACATCTTGTAGCCGCCGAAGGGCGCCTCGGTGTGGACCGAGCTGTTCGAGTTGACGCTGAGCACTCCGGCCTGGATCGCCCGCGCGGTGCGCAGGGCCTTGCCGATGTCGCGACTCCAGATGGAGCCGGACAGGCCGTAGGGCGTGGCGTTGGCCAGCCGGACGGCTTCTTCCTCGGTGTCGAACGGGATGATCGAGACCACCGGCCCGAAGATCTCCTCGCGGGCGATCCGCATGTCGTTGTTGACCCCGTCGAAGACCGTCGGCATCAGGTAGGCCCCACCCGCCAGGGCGGGATCGGCCGGCGCGTCACCGCCGCAGGCGAGGGTGGCGCCTTCGGCCTGGCCGATGCTCACATAGTCGCTGACTCGATCGCGCTGGCGCAGGCTGATCAGGGTGCCCATCTCGGTCGCCTCGTCCTCGGGATCGCCCACCTTGACCTTGCGGGTGGCGGCCACGAACGCCTCGAGGACCTGGTCGTGGGCGGAGCGCTCGACGAAGATCCGGCTCCGGGCGCAGCAGTCCTGGCCGCTGTTGTCGAACACCGCGTAGGGCGAGTCGCGGGCGAACTTGTCCAGGTCAGCGTCGGCGAACACGATGTTGGGACTCTTGCCGCCAAGCTCAAGGCTGATCTTCTTCACGTTGCCGGCCGCCAGCCGCATGATCTCCTGGCCGGTCGCGGTCTCGCCGGTGAAGGCCACCTTGCCGATGCCGGGATGGGCCGCGATGCTCGCCCCGGCGCTCCCGCCCGGTCCGGTGACGACGTTCAGGACGCCCGCCGGAATGCCCGCTTCCAGGGCCAGCTCGGCCAGGCGCAGAGCGGTCAGGGGGGTGTAGCTGGCGGGCTTGAGGATGCAGGTATTGCCCGCGGCGAGCGCCGGGCCCAGCTTCCAGGCCGCCATGAGCAACGGGAAGTTCCAGGGCACGATCAGGCCAACCACCCCGATCGGCTCGCGCAGGGTCAGGTCCAGGCCGGGCTTGGTCACCGGAATGGTCTGGCCGAAGACCTTGTTGGCCGCACCGGCGTAGTACTCGAAGACCTGGGCGACGCTGCCCGTTTCGCCACGCGCCCCGCTGATCGGCTTGCCGCCATTGCGCGATTCCAGCCGGGCCAGCTCTTCAAGGTGGTCCTGGACCAGGCTGGCCAGCTTGGCCAGGGCCCGGCCGCGCTTGCTGGCTGCCCAGGTTGGCCAGCCGTGGCGATCCTCGAACGCCGCCTGGGCGGCAGCCACGGCCCGGTTGACATCCTCGCGGCCGCCCAGCGGCGCGCTGGCGATCACGGCCCCGGTCGCGGGATTGGTGACCTGGAACGTCTGGCCGTCGGCCGCGTCTACAGGGGCACCACCGATGATCATGCGGGTGGTCGCGGGGGTCGCTAGGGCAGCCTGCTGGTTGGTCATGGCGTCGATGATACGCCGCAGTCCCGGCTGGCTCAGCCGGCCGTGGCCTCGCGCTCGAGGTTGCGGACGAGCCGGTCCACCTGGACGTGAAGCCCCTCGCGGACCTGCTTGCGGAACGAGCTGAGGGCGCCCTCGAGCTCGAGCGAGCCGCGGTAGTCGACCCGGGTGCCGCCTGTGGCCAGGGCCGCGATCTCGATCGGGACCGACAGGCGGAGCGTGCCGCTGAACCCGCGCGGTTGGCCGGTCAGCTCCAGACGCAGGTGCTTCGGTTGGTCCAGGTCATGCCAGGTCACGTGCAGGTCCACCCGCACGGTCATGAACATCTGCTTGATCGCCACGACCACGTTGAGTCCGCCCGCCCCGTCGGGCGCGATCGACTCGCAATCGGGCAGGGCGCGACCCAGCGCGAGCGGGTCCTCGATCACCAGCCAGGTCGCCTCGGGCGACGTCGCGATATCGACGCTGCCCGAGAACTCGTCGGTCAACCGACGCCCGCGGGCGTCACCGTGTGGTTCGACGCAGCGTGGGCCTCGACGGCCTTCTGCTCAGCCACGTCCTGTTCCTCCCGGGCCATCTCGGTCTCGCGCTCGAGGCCGACCATGGCAGCTCCGATGATCCCGGCGTCGTTGCGCAACTGGGCGGGGACGATCGGGCCCTGGGCCTTGAGGAAGGGCATGAAGCGATCGGCCTTCTTGCTGATGCCGCCACCCAGGATGACCAGGCTCGGGCTGAACAGGACGTCGATCGCCTTGAGATGTTCGTCCAGGTCCTCGGCCCAGGCCTTCCAGCTCAGGCCGCGCCGAACCCGGGCGTTGGCCGAGGAGCGCCGCTCGGCATCCCGGCCGCTGACCTCCATGTGGCCAAGCTCGGTGTTTGGCACGAGGCGGCCGTCGATGAAGATTCCCGAGCCCACACCGGTGCCCAGGGTGAGCACGATCACGACACCCCGTTTGCGGTACCCGGCGCCAAAGCGCATCTCGGCCACGCCGGCCGCGTCCGCGTCGTTGACCAGCCACGAGCGTCGCTTGAAGGCCTTCGTGAAGGCCGCCTGCGCGTCGAAGCCGACCCACTCTGGATCGACGTTGGCGGCCGTCTTGGTCACCCCGTTGAGGATCACCGACGGAAAGCCCACCCCGATCGCCTGGATTCGCGGGGCAGGCTGGCCGGCCGCCGCGGCCGCCGCATTGGCCGCCCGGATCAGCCGGCCGACGATTCGTCCCGCCGAGGCAACGACGGGTCCGGGCTTGGCCGGCATCGGCGTGGCGACCCGGATCCGCTCGCCGGCGAGCTCACCCGTCTTGACATCCACCAGGGCGGCCTTGATCCCGGTCCCGCCGACGTCGACGCCGATGGCCAGCAGGCGCTCAGCTTCAGCCATCAGAAGTAGTTCACGCTGATGCCGCCATCAACGACCAGCTGGGCGCCGTTCGTCCAGCGCGATTCATCCGATGCCAGGTACATCGCCATGTACACGATCTCCTCGGGCTTGCCAAAGCGGCCGGTCGGATTGCGGGCCAGCCGGAGCTGCTTGGCCGCCTCGTCCTTGACCAGCCAGTCCATCAACAGCGGTGTCTCGACGGGACCCGGGCAGATCGCGTTGGTCCGGACGCCCTTGGGCCCGAACTGAACGGCCAGGCTCCGAGTGAGGGCCAGCAGGGCTCCCTTGGACGCCGTGTAGGCGTCCTGCGGGACTGAGCAGCCGAGGAGCGCGACGAAGCTGGCGATGTTGATGATCGATCCGGAACCGCCGTCGATCATCGCCGGAATCGCGTACTTGCAACCCAGGAACACGCCTCGGACATTCACAGCCATGACCTTGTCCCACGTATCAACGTCGGTGTCGATGACCGAATGGTCCGCCTCGGGCATGATTCCGGCGTTGTTGTAGAGAACATCCAGCCGGCCGTAGGTGGCCACGGCGTGGTCGACCATCAGCTTGGCGTCGGCTTCCCGGCTGACATCCACCTTGACGAACGTGGCGTCCCCGCCCGCCTTGCGGACCAGGTCGACGGTCTCCGAGCCGGCCGCCTCGCTGAACTCGGCGACGACGATCCGGGCCCCTTCGCCGGCGAACAGCAGGGCTGCGACCCGGCCCATTCCGCCACCGCCGCCGGTGATGATCGCCACCTTGTCAGTCAGTCGCATGGAACTCCTCTCGTTCGTGACAGTGAGCCAGGGGCAGGTCCGGCCGGATCAGCTGCGCTCGAGGTAGCGCTCGCGCTCCCAGTTGTGGACCACCGAATCGTAGACCTGTTGCTCATAGCGGGCAGCATTGAGGTAGTGGTCGATCACGTCCTGGCCGAAGATCTCGGGCGCGGCCGCGCTCTTCTCAAGCTCCCAGATCGCCTCGTACAGGGCTCGCGGCATGCGCGGGCAGTCCTTGGCGATGTAGCCATTGCCCTTGAACTCGGGCTCGAGGGTGAGCTCGTGCTCGATTCCGTAGAGCCCGGTGCCGATTGCTGCGGCGTAGGTCAGGTAGGCGTTCATGTCGCCGCCGGGGAAGCGGTCCTCGACGTGGAGGTTGCTGCCGTGGCCGACGACCCGGAAGCCGGTGGTCCGGTTATCGCGGCCCCAGACCACGTTGACCGGGGCCCACGACAGCGAGGCGTAGCGCTTGTACGAGTTGATGTTCGGGGCGATGAAGATCGCCAGCTCGCGCGACAGCTTCATCATCCCGGCCACGAATTGGCTGAACGTCTTCGACATTCCATAAGCCAGGCCGGCCGACGGATCGTGGGTCAGGGAGTTATCGCCGGCCTTGTCCCACAGGCTCATGTGGAGGTGTCCCGATGAGCCCGTCCAGGTGGCATCGGGCTTGGCCATGAACGTGATTCCCCAGCCGTTGAGATAAGCGATCTCCTTGGCGCCGTGCTTGAAGATCACGCTCCGATCGGCCGATTCGAGGACATGGTCGTACCGAATGTTGACCTCGTGCTGGCCGGGCGCCGCCTCACCCTTGCTGAACTCGATCGGCACCCGGGCCTCGGTCATCTGGTTGCGCAGGAGGCGGTGGAGCGGTTCGGCCTTGGTCGCCTGCAGGAGGTGGTAGTCCTCGTTGTAGTAGCCGAAGCGCTCGGGGATGGCCCAGCCCTTGCGATTGGACTCTTCCCACGTCTCTTTGAGGACGTAGTACTCGAACTCCGAGCCGGCCTTGACCGAGAACCCCAGGGCGGCTGCCCGGGCAATCTGGCGCTTGAGGATCGTCCGGGGTGTGACCGGGATCTCGTCGCCGGTCTCCTCGTCGGTGGCATCACTCAGGACGAGGGCCGTCTTCTCCAGCCAGGGCAACACCCGCAGGGTGTCCCAGACGGGCCGGGCGATCCAGTCGCCGTAGCCAGTCTCCCAGTTCATCAGGGCGAACCCGTCGGGCGTGTTCATCTCCATGTCGGTGCCCAGCAGGTAGGTGCAGAAATGGGCGCCGTGATCGATCACTCCGGCCAGGAAGGCCTCGGCCTGGACGCGTTTGCCCATGAGCCGGCCCTGCATGTCGGTGATCGCCACGATCAGCGTGTCGATCCGCCCGTCGGTGACCATCGCCTCCAGCTCCTGGAGGCGGGCATGCTTGGCGTGGCCGTGGTCTTCCTTGCTCATCGCCGACCTCCTGCTAGTGGCACTTGACCTGGGCGGATCTCAATGTGCGTCTGCCGATGCTACTTTGCGGTCATCCCGCCATCAGCCACGATGACCGTTCCCGTCACGAACGATGATTCGTCCGAGGCCAGGAACAGGGCCACGTTGGCAATCTCGCGCGGCTCGCCCGGCCGGCCGATCGGCTGGAACGAGTCGATCGTGGCGTACACCTCGGCCAATCCACCGAGCATCTCGGCGTGGGCGTAGTTGATCGGGGTATCCACCCAGCCGGGGGCAATCGCATTGCACCGGATCTTCTGCTTGGCGTAGTCCAGGGCGATCCCCTTGGAGAGCATCACGATCGCACCCTTGGACGTGGCGTAGATCGCCAGGAACGGCTCGGCTACAAGGCCGTTGACCGATGTCGTGTTGATCAGCGAGCCACCGCCCCGACGGAGCATGTGCGGAATGGCGTAGCGACAGCCGTAGATCGGACCCTTGACGTTGACATTGAGGGTCCGGTCAACGACCTCGTCGGATGCTTCGTGGAAGATCCCCGGCAGGTTGACGCCGGCGTTGTTGAAGACAACATCCAGGCCGTCCCAGCGCTCGACGGTCGCGTCCGTGTACGCCCGGACCAGCGCGGGATTGGACACATCGGCGACGACGGCAAACGCGCTCGGCCCGATCCCTCGAACCGTTTCGGTGACGCCGTCGGGGGCCACGTCGACGCAGGTGACCCGGGCGCCCTCCTCGGCGAATCGGATCGCTGTGGCTCGCCCGATTCCCGAGCCTGCACCGGTCACGATGCAAACCTTGCCAGCCAGCCGATCACCCATTCGAGTCCAGCCCTGTGATTGAGATTGCGTATTGACAGGAACCCACCGGACCGGCCTAATCCGCCCATCTCCATCGTACGCTGGCCAAGGAGGATTCGAGGGATGTCTGGAAGACCAAGCGGGTCGATTTCGGCTGATGAGGAGAAGCTCCACAGCCTGGGTTACGCGCAGGAGTTGCGCCGGGGAATGAAGACATTCTCCAACTTCGCAGTCTCGTTCACGATCATTTCGATCCTGTCGGGCTGCCTGACCCTGTTCCTGTTCGCCATGAACACCGGCGGTCCAGCGGTCATGACCCTGGGCTGGCTGTTCGTCGGGGTGTTCGTGATCATCGTCGCGCTGGGGATGGCCGAAGTTGCGTCGAGCTATCCCACTGCCGGCGGCCTGTACTACTGGTCGGCCAAGCTGGCCGATGAAGCCGGCGCCGACGGGGCCCGTTGGAGCTGGTTCGTCGGCTGGTTCAACCTCGTCGGCCAGGTGGCCGTGACCGCTGGCATCGACTTTGGGCTGGCCTTCTTCTCGAACGCCTTTCTGTACCTGGCGTTTGGGGTCCCATCCGACCCGCCCCACACCATCCTGATCTTCGGCATCGTGCTGATCATTCATGCCCTCCTGAACACGTTCGGGATCCGGATCGTGGCGATCCTCAACGACGTGTCGGTGTGGTGGCACCTCGTTGGCGTGGCCGCCATCGTCGTCGTGTGCGTCGTGATCAACCAGCACAGCCGGACCGACATCGGTACGGTCTTCTCGAAGACGGTCGACAACACCGGAGATGGTGTGGGTGGGCTGACCTGGCCCGGGCCCTTGTTTCTCGGGATCCCGCTGTACGTAGCCCTGATCGGGTTGCTGAATGCCCAGTACACCCTGACGGGGTTTGACGCCTCGGCCCATATGTCCGAGGAGACCCACGACGCCCAGCGTTCCGCTCCGAAAGGGATCGTCTATTCGGTGATCATCTCGGTGATCGCCGGGTTCATCCTGCTCGTGGCGATGAACATGGGAATCACGCCGGACAAGGTCTTCCTTGGCGCAGATGGATCGACCATGGTCGACGGCTACACCCATGCACTCCAGTCGGCATCCGGGGTTCCCCCGGCCCAGATCTGGATCGACGCCATCGGTCAAACCGGAGGGTTGCTCATCCTCCTGCTGGTGATTGGCGCCCAGTTCTACTGCGGCATGTCGTCGGTCACGGCCAACTCCCGGATGATCTACGCCTTCTCCCGTGATGGCGCGATCCCCGGCAGCAGCTTCTGGCACCGGATCAACAAGCGCACCCGGACCCCAACGAACTCGATCTGGTTCGCCGCTGTCGGTGCGTTCATCCTGGGCGTGCCCTATCTGTTCAACTCGACCGCCTATGCGGCCGTGACGTCCATCGCCGTGATCGGGTTGTACGTGGCGTACATCTCCCCGGTCTTCCTCCGCCTGCGCGCCGGAAGCAAGTTCCAGGAAGGGCCCTGGACGCTTGGCCGCTGGAGCCGGCCGATCGGGATCATCGGCACGATCTGGGTCATCGTGATCTGCCTCCTGTTCCTGCTCCCGCAGGTCCAGCCGATCACGGCGTCCACGTTCAACTACACGCCGTTGGTGTTCATCATCGTCCTCGGTGGTGCGGGTATCTGGTACTTCGCATCAGCCAAGAACTGGTTCCACGGGCCCAAGGTCCAGGGCTCTCCGGCCGAGCTGGCCGCCATCGAGGCCGAACTCGAAGTGATCTGAGCAATGTTCCTGGGGGCCGGCCCAACGGCCCCCAGGCATGCGTCGAGCCCGGTGGCACCTGCCGCCGGGCTCGTTCGTTTTCGCGCCGCGGGTCAGTAGATCAGCGTCGCCCCGCTCGGGAAGCTGAACACGAAGGCCGCCGGGCTGAGCGCCGCATCAGGCAGCAGGCTGGTGACCTGCGCGTCGCGGGTGACATCGCCACCGATCGTCTCGACCAGGCGCAGGATCACCCCGGTGTCCCGGTCGATCGAAACCTGCAGGTGGTGGTCCGGACGGTCGGCGGCAATGCCAATCGAACGGGGATGGTCGCACTCGACCACGAGTGCCTCGCGGCCGGCGACATCCACTGTGCCCGAGATCCAGGTGTGGCCGGTGGCCAGGACGTTCTGGGACAGGCCGGCCGGGTGGATGAACGATTCTGGCAATGACTCGGCGGGCAGTGTGGTCAGCGGTCGGTAGACGGTCGCGCTACCCGGGAAATCCGGGTCATCAAGGCCCACCACTCGCGGCCGGGCCGGTCGCTCGGTGCCCTTGCGATGCTCGGCCGACCAGGTCCGGACCGTCCTGCCGTCGGAGATCCACAGGTCGTGATTGCCGGCCACGCCCAGGGTGGGGTCGGTGGTGACGACCCGTGCATCACCGGGATGGCGGAGGGTGGTTTCCACCACCAGCATCCGTTCGCCATGGGCGGTCGCGACCCGATCCTCGATCCGCATCCGGAGGGTCTCGAAGCGCAGCTCGGCATCGCGGGCAAAGGTGAACAGCTCGGCCACGCTGGGCGTGCCTTCGGGCAGGCTGACCAGCTCGGGCCGGCGCCGGCCCGTGGCGCTCACCGGCAGGGAGCTGGCGGCACGATCCCAAGGGAGAGTCGACATCGCCGCGTATCGTAACCCGTCAGCCGCCGGCTGGACCGCCCCGACCCCCGGGCCGGGTCATCCGGTCGGGATCCAGGAGCAGGTCGAGGTCGGCCCCGGCAATGCCCTGCTCCAGGGCCAGCTCGCGGATCGTGCGGCCGCCGGCGAGCGCTTCCTTGGCCAGCTTGGTCGCCGCGTCATAGCCGATGAGGGGGGCCAGGGCCGTGGCCAGCATCAGGCCCTGCTCCACGAGCTGCGGCCCGCGCTCCGTTGCCTTGAGGCCGTCGATCGTGCGAGCCGAGAAGTTCGCCGCAGCGGCACCCAGCAGGCCGATCGACTCGAGCAGCGCGGCGGCCGCCACCGGCATCATCACGTTCAGCTCCAGCAGACTGCCGGTCTGGCTGAAGCCGATCGTGGCGTCGTTGCCAACCACGCGGGCAACCACCATGGTCAGGCTCTCGACGATCACCGGGTTCACCTTGCCCGGCATGATGCTCGAGCCAGGCTGGGTTTCGGGCAGGGCCAGCTCGCCGATCCCGGCTCGCGGGCCCATCCCCATCAGGCGCACGTCGGAGGCGATCTTCCACAGGCTCAGGGCGATGGTCCGCAGTGCGCCGTGGGCCGCGATCACCGTGTCGAGGGTGGCCTGGGCGTGAAAGTGGCTGTCGGTCTCGCGAACCTTGAGGCCGGTCAGGCCGGCCAGGCGGGCACAGGTTGCAGCTGCCGCGCCGACCGGGGCGTTGATCCCGGTTCCCACGGCCGTCCCACCCAGGGGCACGCTGAGCAGCTCGTCGAGGGCCGCCCGGGCGCGCCGGATCGAAGCCTCCACCTGGCCGGCATAGCCGGCGAACTCCTGGCCGAGCCGGATCGGGGTGGCGTCCTGGAGGTGGGTCCGGCCGGTCTTCACGATCGAATCGAACTCGGCCGACTTGGCTGCCAGGCTGCCCTGCAGACGCTCGAGGGCGGGCAGCAGGGTGCCGTCGATGGCGATCGCCGCGGCCAGCTGCATCGCGGTCGGAATGACGTCATTCGAGGACTGGCCGGCATTGACATGGTCGTTGGGATGAACGGCCGAGCCCAGGCTGGCACTGGCCAGGTTGGCGATCACCTCGTTGGCGTTCGTGTTCGTGGACGTGCCCGAGCCGGTCTGGTAGATGTCGATCGGGAAGGCGTCGTCATGCCGGCCGGCTGCAACCTCGGCCGCTGCCGCCACGATCGCCTCGGCCACGGCCGGCTTGAGCAGGCCGAGCTCGGCGTTGGTCTCGGCGGCCGCCTGCTTGACCAGGGCCAGGGCGTGGATGAACCGGGCGGGCATGGGCTGGCCCGAGATCGGGAAGTTCAGGACGGCCCGCTGGGTGGACGCGCCGTACAGGGCGTCGGCCGGTACCGCCATCTCGCCCATCGAATCGCGCTCGACCCGGGTTGCGCTCGCGTCCGCTGGCCTGCTCGCGTCGGTCATCCGTCGATGGTAGCGCTCCGCGACCCGTCAGCGGCCGGTCCTGAGGGGCAAGTCCCGTAGACTCCCAGCGATGAGCTTTGACTCCGACACATTCCGCAAGGTGATGGGCCACTTCGTGACCGGTGTCACGGTGGTCACGACCCTCGAAGACGGTGAGCCCCACGGGATCACCGTGAACGCGCTCAGCTCGGTCTCGCTGGAGCCGGCCCTGATCGTCGTTGCCCTGGATCGCCGCCGGTATATCACGCCCAAGGTCCACGCGACCGGCCGGTTCGCGGTCAATGTCCTGGGCGAGCACCAGCAGGACCTGGCCGATTGCTTCGCCGGAGCCCCCGTCGAGCCCGGCCGCGAGCGTTTCTGCGGGGCGGCCTGGAAGCCCGGTGTCACCGGTCTGCCGCTCCTCGACGGCGCCATTGCCACCCTCGAATGCACGGTGGTTGGCGTCCATTCGATCGGGGATCACGACCTGTTCATCGGCCAGGTCGATGCGCTGCGCAACGAGGAGCACCACCCCCAGCCCCTGCTCTACTACCGCCGGCGCTATCTCCGGGTTGAGCGCTCCGAGTCGATCGCGGTCGAAGGCCGGCAGGAGGGCTGAGCGTTGGAGACCATCGCCGCCGGTGGTCTGGAGATCGCCTACGACGTCCACGGCGTCGGGCCGCCGATGGTCATGCTCCACGGCGCCACCTCGACGGGAGGCGAGGACTTCGCCGCCCAGGTGCCCGGATTCGCCAAGGCCTTCCGGCTGTACCTGCCCGACGCCCGGGGCCACGGCTCCACCCGCTGGGACGCCGCGGATGGATTCAGCAACAGCCAGCTGGTGGAGGACGTGCTGGCCTTTGCGGATGCGCTGGGCCTGGACACATTCCATCTCGTGGGTTTCTCGATGGGGGCGATGACCGCCCTCCACTTCGCCACTCGCCACCCTGGCCGGTTGCGCACGCTGGTCATCGTCGGGATCACGACCCAGCGCGAGCCCCGGGCGAGCGTCATCCGGCGGACGGCCGATCCGGCCCTGATCGATCGGGACGATCCGGCCCGGGCAGCCGCCCTCGACCGGCGCCACGATCCGGTCCAGGGTGCCGGGGCCTGGCGGCGTCTGCTGCCGGCGATCGCGGCCGATGTGGCGGCCCAGCCGTTGCTGGGGCCGCGCGAGCTGCGCCAGGTGGAGCTGCCGGCGATGGTCGTTGTCGGCGATCACGACCCGTACGCGCCGGTGGACCATGCCTGGGGTCTCATGCGCCAGCTGCCCGATGCCCGGCTGTTCGTGGCTCCCGGCTGCGGCCACGAGGTGATGGCCCGTCGGCCGGCCCTGTTCAACGAGGCCTGCGCCGGGTTCTATCGGTCGACCGAACCGATCGCCGTGGCTCGCTCGGTCCGTCCGGCGCCTGGCCGATGATCGTTCCCGGCCCGCGGCGCTGGTAGATACTGGCGGCGTGTCGTCCGGCCCGCTGGTCCGTGTCGCGTTCCCGGCTCCGGCTTCGCTGGGGTCGGCCGAGTCGTCCCCCGGCGTCGCCCTGGTCACCATCGACCGGCCCGAGGCGCTCAACGCCCTGTCCTTCGCCCTGATGGCCCAGCTCGTCGCGGCGCTCCGGGAGCTCGACGGCAATCCCGAATGCCGGTGCGTGGTCCTGACCGGGGCCGGCAGCCGGGCGTTTGCCGCCGGCGCCGACGTCCGCGAGCTGGCCGGCCAGACCGCCGAATCGCTCCGCGCGGGTGACGACTTCCGGAGCTGGGACGAATTGCGCGAGATCGGCCTGCCGATCATCGCCGCCGTGCGCGGCTACGCCCTGGGTGGCGGGTGCGAGCTGGCCATGGCCTGCGACCTGATCGTGGCCGCTGAGGACGCTCGATTTGGTCAGCCCGAGATCACCCTCGGGGTAATCCCCGGAGCGGGTGGCACCCAGCGCCTGACCCGGGCGGTGGGCAAGGCCCGGGCGATGGAGATGATCCTGACCGGCCGACCGATCACCGCCCGCGAAGCCCTGGCCGCCGGGCTGGTCAGCCAGGTGGTGTCCACCGAGGAGACCCTCGACCGGGCCCTGGAGCTGGCCGGCCGGATCGCGGCGATGCCGCCGATCGCCGTACGGGCGGCCAAGGCGCTGGTCAACCGGGCGGCCGAGACGAGCCTGACCGAGGGGCTGGCCGCCGAACGCCGGGAGTTCTTCGAGCTGTTCGAGACCGCAGATCAGACTGAGGGCATGAGCGCATTTCTGGACAAGCGAGCGCCGATCTGGCGAAGACGTTGAGGAGACAGGCGTGACCGACGAGACCAGCCGGCCGCAGGACCAAAGCGGCAATTACGGCGGCAGCGACTACGGGAGTGACCTCGGGCGCGAGATCGGAGATGGGCCGCCCGAATCCTGGCGCGACGCGGCCCCTGACGTGCTCGCGCCGATCGACGCCGACTCTCCGGTCAGCGGTCACGTGCCGACATCGGCCGATGCGCCCGCGGTGTCGCTCGCCCCCGAGCACGACTGGGAGGCCGCTCGGGCCGTCCTCATCCCGCTCCTGCGGCCGGCAACCACGATCGGGATCCGCCTGGTCGACGTCAACCGGGCCGCCCTGGCCCTCAACACGTCGAGCCACACCCTGCCCCTGCTGAGCGACGGTCCGTGCGGCCTGCTGGTCGTCTATGCGATCCCGGCCACGGGCTTCGACGTCGTGGTCAACGGCGAGCATCTTGTCTCGTGGGGAGTGGATGCGCCCGAGGTCCATGCTGCGGCCATGGCCAACCTGGCCGCCTGGTCAGCCGCCGCGGGCTGGACGAGCGAGGACTCTGGGGATCGCCTGCTGCTCTCGTCGGATACGGGTGATGGGCCGGACGCCACCCGGATCCTGCTGCCCGACGTGCGCAACCACCTGGCGTCGGTGCTGGGTGCCGCCGGCGGTCCGGTCTACATCGGATTGCCCGACCGGCACCTGCTGGTCGCCGGGGCGTCGACCGTGGCCGATGACGAATTCGGGGCTCAGCTCGCCGGTTTCGTTGCGGATCACGCGGACGGCGCGGACGAACCGATCGATCGACGCCTGTTCGAGCTGGTCGGGGACGATCTCCGACCGGTCAACGGCTAGTCCCGGTCAGGGGTACTTGGTCAGGGGTAGGTGTACGACTGGATGTTGCTGCTCTGCCCGACGACGAACGACCCGAGAGCCGTTGTCCGCACGGCCTGCACCCGGAAGTAGATCGTGCTGCCCGATGACCAGCCGGTCGCGGCGGGCACGCTGACGTTGGTGGTCGGGAGGGTGACGATCACGGCGGTCGAGTTGGCCAGGGTCGGATCGCTGTTCAAGGAGTAGAGCAGACGATATTCGGACAGGCATGACGCGTTGTCGTAGTGCAGCCAGCTGAGCAGGGTCCCGGTGATCGACAGGAACCCGAGATCGGCCTGCCCATAGCCAAGGGCGCTCCTCGTCGGACTTGCCGCCAGGACATTGTTGGCTGCGTCGAGGGCCAGCGTTCGGTAGAAGTACGTTGAGCCGTCGGACACGCCGGCGTCGGCGCCGCTCAGCCGGGTCCGGATGGTGGTCGTGGCTGCCACCAGGGTTCCGGCCTGCGGGTAGGTCGCGCTGATGCCCAGGTTCGCACTGCGCAGGGTGACGTAGCGGGCAAAGCCGGTGCCGGTGTACTTCGACCAGGTCATCACCACGCCGCCAGGGCAGGACGTCAGGCTGAGTCCAACGGTCGGCTGGGCGGTTGACGTTGGGGTCGGCGTCGGGCTGGGACTGGCAACTGCACTCGGCGAAGGGCTGGGGGTCAGGCCGGGCGTCGGGCTCGGCCCGTCCGACGGTGAGTCGCTCGGGCTCGGCTCGGCGCTGGGGCTGTCGGTCGGGCTCTCCGAGGGGCTCTCGGTCGGTCCGAGCGATGGGCTGGTACTTGCCGCCGGCGTGTCGTTGGGGGCCAGGGCGACCTGGGCCAGGGCACCGATGGGATAGCCCAGCGACTCGTCCAGCCTGGCGTTGTTGATCAGCCACGGATCGCTGAAATCCGTCGGCGGGATGGGGCCGATGGTGGGGCCCGTCGAGGTGGGGTTGCCGAAGAGAACGGTGGCCGAACTGCCTTCGGGCACCTGCCCGTGGACGTCCGGACCGTCAATCGCCACGCCATGTTCCAGGGCCAGCAGGGTGACCTGTTCGCCGCCCGTCGGGGCAGGC
This sequence comes from Candidatus Limnocylindrales bacterium, assembly GCA_038220425.1. Taxonomy (GTDB): domain Bacteria; phylum Chloroflexota; class Limnocylindria; order Limnocylindrales; family CSP1-4; genus Palsa-1033. The sequence goes on along the minus strand of JBBRIV010000018.1, from coordinate 3,018 downwards.
ACGCGGTCGAGGTCAAATGCCGTGCCGGTGGCGGTCCAGGTGTACGGCCCGGTCACGATGGCATAAGAGCCGCCGGTTGGGACAACCACCCGGTGGTAGGCCCGGCCCGCCAGCAGAGCGAGCTGGACGCTTGAGCTCGACAGGATGTTCAGGCGGACTTCCGCACCGCCGGCCAGGCGCGCCTGGCTGGATCCCAGGTCCAGGGTGGCATGTCCATCGGCGCCCACCCGGATCTCGTCGCCAACCATCAGGAGGCTGCCGGCCAGCAATGGCTGGCTGCTGCCCGTCCGGACGAGGGTTGCGTTGACGGCCTCGCCCACCCGGTTGGCGGGCAGGCTGGCAAAGCGTCCGGTGACCAGGCCGGCGGCAAGGACGGCCACGATCAGGGCGCCGATGCCGAGCACAGCCAGGAGTGGTCGAGAGGCGGTCTTGCGACCAGCGGCGCTGGCCTCGCTGCGCGAGCGGGGCCGGGTCAGCGGACCGGGCAGGGCATCGGGCGCGAGGACCACGGCGGCTCCGCGGCCGCTGGCCGCTTGGTACGAAGCGGCCGCGAGTGGAGCGCCAGCGACCGCCTGGCTCCCCCCGGCAGCGCCGCCGGCGGGCTGCATCAGCCGCCCGCGCAGGGCCTCCGCATAGGCCGGATCGGGCCGGCCGTTAGTCAGCTGGGCCTTGCGGTTGCGCGCTCGGCGGCCGGCCGCCGCGAGATCTGCCGACAGGGCGTCGTAGGCCGGGGCGTTCGGGTCGGAGGCGCGATCGAACGGGACCGGGGCCGTGTTCACCACGGGGCGCCCGGCCGACCGCCCGGACGATAGCCCAGGCCTGGCGGTGGCCGTCGTGTTACGCGGCATGCGAGCTCTTGCCGGCCACGGCCAGGTGCAGCGCTCGGAGCGCGCGATCAAGACGGACCGCCAGGGTTGCCGGCGAGACACCCAGCGCGCCACACAGCTCGGCGGTGCTCAGCTCATCGAAGAATTTCAGGATCACGATCCGGCGCTGGGGCTCGGTCAGCCGGGCCATCGCGCGGCGGAGCTCGTCGCGATCGAGGGCGGCCGCGAACGCCGTGGTTGCCACTTCGTCGCCCACCAGCGGTTCTCGCCGCTCGGCATCAGGCTCGGCCAGGTCGCTGGCCCGGATGCCCGCTGGCAGTTCCTGGCTGGAGCGCTGCGCCTGGTCGACGATCGCGCTGGCGGCCACCCGGTACAGCCAGCCGCCAATCACCTCCGTCCGCAGGGTCCCCGCCTGGATCGTCTCGAGACCGCGCCGGAAGACCGTGGCCGTCAGCTCTTCGGCGAGCGTCCGGTCGCCCACCCGGCGCGCCACGAATCCGTAGACGCGCGGCAGGTAGTAGTCGTACAGCTCACCGAATGCTTGCGCATCCAGGCGTGCCTTGACCACCAACCCACGCTCGCGCTCAGGGTCCATCCGACTGCGGGATCGTTCGTTGGCCATTCGGAAGCCGACCGTACCGGCCAGCGATTCGGGCCACCATCGACCAGCGGTACTGCCCGGACCCGTAGCAGGTACCGGGCCCGGCCTACAATCGGGCAATGAGTCGAGATCTCCAGCGCAACTTGCGTGAACCGTGGATCGTGGCCGCGCTGCGCACACCGGTCGGTCGTTACGGCGGCGCGCTGGCATCCGTCCGACCCGATGACCTGGCCGCTCTGGTCCTGCGCTCGCTGGTGGACCAGACCGGGATCGACCCAGGGCTGATCGAGGACGTGATCCTGGGTTGCGCCAACCAGGCCGGCGAGGACAATCGTGACGTGGCCCGGATGGCCGTCCTGCTGGCCGGCCTGCCGGTTGAAGTCGGCGGGCTGACCGTCAACCGGCTGTGCGGCAGTGGCCTCCAGGCGATCAACTCGGCCGCTCACGCCATCCAGGTCGGCGACGGCGAGGTGTTCATCGGCGGCGGCGTGGAATCGATGACTCGGGCGCCCTACGTGATGGCCAAACCGGCCACGGCGTTTGAGCGGGGCGGCCATGAGCTCCAGGACACGACCCTCGGCTGGCGCTTCATCAATCCCCGTCTGGCGGAGAAGCACAAAGCCGAGTCGATGGGTGAGACCGGTGAGAACGTGGCCGAGCGCTGGGCGGTCAGTCGCGAGCGCCAGGATGCCTTTGCCCTGGCCAGTCATCGCAAGGCAATCGCGGCCATCGACCTGGGACGGTTCGACAGCCAGATCGTGCCGGTCGAGATCACCGGCCGGCGCGGGATCGAGGCACTGGTGGTGGGCCGGGACGAGCATCCCCGGGCAGATACGAGCGAGGCAGCCCTGGCCGGATTGCGGCCGGCCTTCCGCGATGGCGGGACGGTCACGGCCGGCAACAGCTCGGGGATCAATGATGGTGCGAGCGCCGTCCTCCTGGTTGAAGCCGACCGCGCCCGCGCGCTTGGCCTGAGCCCCCTGGCCCGGGTCGTGTCGACCGCCGTTGCCGGGGTCGACCCGGCGATCATGGGCATCGGCCCGGTGCCGGCCACCCGCAAGGCCCTCCAACGAGCCGGGATCGTCGTCGCCGACCTGGACCTGGTCGAGATCAACGAGGCCTTCGCCAGCCAGTCGATCGCGTGCATCGACGAGCTCGGCCTGGACCCCGGTCGGGTCAACGTGAACGGTGGCGCGATCGCCCTCGGCCATCCGCTGGGAATGAGCGGCAGCCGCCTCATCACGATGCTCGTCCACGAGCTGGTCCGGACGGGCGGGCGCTACGGACTGGCCACGATGTGCATCGGGGTGGGCCAGGGAATCGCCACAGTGGTGGAACGGATCGATGGCTGAGCCGGGCGGTACCAACGGATTTCGGCGGTACGCTTGTCGAAACTCGTTGCGATGCGTACGATGGCGCCAGACGACCACCCGCGCCCCGATCAGCGCCTCCTGAGGAGGAAGGAACGAATGCTCGAGATCCAGACGGAAACCCTGAGCCTGACCGATGCCGCAGCCAGCAAGCTGCGTGAGCTGACGGCTGCCGAGACGAGCCCCGAGATCGGGCTGCGCGTCTACGTCTACAGCGGTG
>JBBRIV010000017.1:0-20578 GCA_038220425.1 Candidatus Limnocylindrales bacterium | reverse complement strand
GGAGGCGCCAGGAAGCATGGAGGATGCGTGGTCCGCTACGCGATCGGGATCGATTTCGGGACAGGTTCGGGCCGGGCGCTCCTGGTCGACCTGGCCGACGGCCGGCCCCTGGCGACCGCGGTTTCCGAGTATTCACACGGGGTCATCGACGAGGCCCTGCCGCTCGACGGCGAGCGGATCGTGCTGCCCCCGGACTGGGCCCTCCAGGATCCCGACGACTACCTGCGGGTCTTCCGCGAAGCGGTCCCAGCCGTCCTCCACCAGTCGGGCGTCGATCCGGCCGACGTGATCGGGATCGGCGTGGACTTCACCGCATGCACGATGCTGCCGACCACGGCTGACGGGACACCGCTGGCGACACTGCCCGAATTCCGGGCCAACCCGCACGCCTGGGTCAAGCTCTGGAAGCATCACGCCGCCCAGCCCGAGGCGGATCGGATCAACCAGGTCGCCCGGGCCACCGATCAGTCCTGGCTGGATCGCTACGGCGGGCGGATCTCCTCGGAGTGGTTCTTCTCCAAGGCGCTCCAGATCCTCGACGAGGCGCCCGCGATCTACGCGGCGGCCGACCGACTGATCGAGGCCTCGGACTGGGTGGTCTGGCGACTGACCGGGGTGGAGACCCGCAACGCCTGCACGGCCGGCTACAAGGCGCTCTGGTCGAAGCGCGCGGGCTTCCCCGACGAGAGCTATTTCGCGGCGCTCGATCCACGCCTGGCAACCGTGGTCGACGACAAGATGAGCCGGGCGATCGGGTTCGCCGGCGAACGGGCCGGCGGGCTGTCGGCCGAGGCAGCGTCCTGGACCGGGCTGCCGATCGGGACGGCCGTGGCGATCGCCAACGTGGATGCCCACGTGGCGGTGCCCGCGGCGACGGTCGTGGATGCCGGTCGGATGGTCATGATCATGGGCACCTCCACCTGCCACATGGTCCTGTCGGCCGAGGAACGCACCGTCCCGGGAATGTGCGGCTATGTCCAGGACGGGATCATCCCGGGTTTCGTCGGCTACGAGGCTGGCCAGTCGTGTGTCGGCGACCACTTCAACTGGTTCGTCGAGAACGCCGTCCCCGAGGCCTATGAACTCGAGGCTCGTCGCCGTGGACTGGACATCCACGGCCTGCTCGAGGAGAAGGCGGCCCGCCTCAAGGTCGGCGAGTCCGGCCTGCTCGCGCTCGACTGGTGGAACGGCAACCGCTCGATCCTGGTTGACGCTGCCCTGGGCGGTCTCCTCGTGGGGATGTCCCTGGCGACGCTGCCCGAGGAGATCTATCGAGCCCTGATCGAGGCCACGGCCTACGGCACCCGGGTGATCATCGAGACATTCGAGACCCACGGCGTGCCGATCCACGAGATCGTGGCCTGTGGTGGCCTGGCCGACAAGAGTCCGTTGACGATGCAGATCTATGCCGACGTCACGGGCCGGCCATTCCGGCTGAGCGCCTCGGACCAGACGCCGGCCCTTGGATCGGCCATGTTCGGGGCCGTCGCCGCCGGCGTCGAACATGGCGGCTTTGCCTCGATCCGGGATGCCTCGGCGGCGATGGCTCGCCTGCAGGACCGCGTCTTCACGCCGATCTCGGCCAACAGCGCCGGGTATGACCTGCTCTATCGCGAGTACATCCGCCTCCATGACTACTTTGGCCGGGGCGGCAACGACGTGCTGAAGGTCCTCCGCGGCCTGCGGGCGGACGCTCGGAGGGGACCCTGACATGCGCCTCGAAGCACTCCGCAACCAGCTTGTCCAGCTTCATGAAGAGCTGCCTCGCAACGGGCTGGTCACCTGGACCGGCGGCAACGTCAGCGTCCGCGACCCGGAGACCGGGCTGGTTGCGATCAAGCCCTCGGGCGTCCGCTACGGCGACCTGACCGCGGCGAGCATGGTCGTGGTCGATCTCGATGGGACGATCGTGGAGGGTGACCTCAAGCCCTCGTCGGACACGGCCAGCCATCTGTACATCTACCGACAACGATCGGATGTCTGCGGCGTCGTCCATACCCATTCGCGCTACGCGACCGCCTTCGCAGCCGTGGGCCGGCCGATTCCTGTCTACCTCACCGCCCAGGCCGACGAATTCGGCGGCGACATCCCGTGCGCCGGATTCGCCCTGATCGGCGATGAGTCGATCGGCGCCCAGGTGGTCGAGGGGATCGGCCGGTCGAGCGCGGTCCTGCTCAAGAGCCACGGCGTATTCACGATCGGCCCAACTGCGCCGGCCGCGGTCAAGGCCGCGGTGATGGTCGAGGACATCGCCGCCACGGCCTGGCTGGCCCTCCAGATCGGCACCCCCGAGGTACTGGCCGACGACGTCGTCGAACAGCTCCATCGCCGCTACCGGAACGTCTACGGGCAATAGCCCGGTTCATCGCAGACAGGAGTCCGCCTTCGTGATGCTCACGTCCAACGAGGTCTGGTTCGTAACCGGCAGTCAGCATCTGTATGGCCCCGAGACCCTCCAGCAGGTGGCCGCCCACGCGGCGACGATCGGAGCTGCCCTCGACGACGCACCGGCGATCCCGGCCCGGGTCGTGGTCAAGCCGGTGCTGACCGACCCGGACGGGATCCGGGCGTTGCTGGCCGAAGCGAGCGCCAGCCCCAGGTGCATCGGCGTCATCGCCTGGATGCACACCTTTTCGCCAGCGAAGATGTGGATCGCCGGCCTCGAGGTGCTGAGCAAGCCGCTGCTCCACCTGCACACCCAGTACAACCAGGCGATCCCGTGGGCCGAGATCGACATGGACTTCATGAACCTCAACCAGGCTGCCCACGGCGACCGCGAGTTTGGCTTCATCGCCGCCCGTCTGCGCCTCGAGCGCAAGGTGGTCGTTGGCCACTGGAGCGATCCGGAGGTCCAGGATCGGATCGGGGCATGGACCCGAGCCGGAGCTGCCCGGCATGATTGGCAGACGGCCCGAATCGCCCGCTTTGGCGACAACATGCGCGACGTGGCCGTGACCGAGGGTGACAAGGTCGAGGCTCAGCGCCGGCTGGGCTTCAGCGTCAACGGCTACGGGGTGGGCGACCTGGTCGCCCGGGTGGACGGGTCGACCGATGCCGAGGTCGACGGGCTCATCCGGGTCTACCTCGACGAATACGACGTGGCCGCAGCTCTACGGCCGGGCGCTGAGCGGGCCGGCGCCCTGCGCGATGCCGCCCGGATCGAGATCGGCTTGCGCGGGTTCCTGGCCGACGGTGGCTTCCGCGCGTTCACCACGACGTTCGAGGATCTCCACGGCCTGCGCCAGCTGCCCGGCCTGGCCGTCCAGCGCCTGATGCGCGACGGCTACGGCTTCGGGGCGGAGGGCGACTGGAAGACCGCCGCGCTGGTCCGGGCGATGAAGGTGATGAGTGCCGGCCTCGATGGCGGCGTGTCGTTCATGGAGGACTACACGTACCACCTGGCCCCGGCCGGGGACCTGATCCTCGGCGCCCACATGCTCGAAGTCTGCCCGTCGATCAGCACCGGCCGGCCCAGCCTGGAGGTTCACCCGCTGTCGATCGGGGCCAAGGATGATCCGGTCCGGCTGGTCTTCGATGCCCATCCCGGGCCGGCCGTGGCCGCCTCGATCACCGACCTCGGCGGGCGCTTCCGGATGGTCGCCACGGTGGTCGACGTGATCGCCGCCGAGCAGCCCCTGCCCCGCCTGCCCGTGGCCCGGGCCGTGTGGCGTCCGCGACCCGACCTGCGCACCGCGGCCGCCGCCTGGATCTACGCCGGCGGCTCGCACCACACCAGCCTGGGTTTCCCGGTGACCCCCGAGCACCTGCGCGACTTCGCGGCGATGTCGGGGCTCGAATTCGTCCTCATCGACGAGACGACCGAGCTCGAAGCGCTGCGCGATCGGCTGCGCTGGAACGATCTCTACTACCACCTCGCCCGGGGCATCTGATCGCTCCTTGATCGGTCCCATTTGGGCACCCGTCCTGCTGATCCAGACATTGGACATCCGTGCCTTGACGGCGGTACCCCGGGAGGACTAGCATCCGGGCCGTTATCGTTCACGGGAACGATCACGGTTTGGAGCCGGGGCACATCCGCCCCGACAGCAGGAGGAGCAGAGGCCCACTTATGAAGAAACTTCTCGCCTTGGTTGCAGCTGGCATGCTGGTCCTGACGGCGTGCACGAGTACGCCCGCCGCCAGCACCGGCGGCGGCCTCATCGGGATCGCCATGCCCACCAAGTCCTCGGCCCGCTGGGTCGCTGACGGCGCCAACCTGGTCAAGTCGCTGACCACCCTCGGCTACACGACCGACCTTGAGTACGCCGAAGACAAGATCCCGACCCAGGTCTCCCAGATCGAGAACATGATCACCAAGGGCGCCAAGGTCCTGATCATTGCGGCCATCGACGGCACCACCCTGACGGACACCCTCCAGAAGGCCGCCGACGCGAAGATCAAGGTCCTCGCCTACGACCGCCTGATCAATGGCTCGCCCAACGTGGACTACTACACCACCTTCGACAACTTCAAGGTGGGCGTCCTCCAGGGCACCTCGATCGAGACGGCCCTCAATCTGAAGACCGCCCCCGGGCCGTTCAACATCGAGCTGTTCGCCGGCTCGCCGGACGACAACAACGCGCACTTCTTCTTCAACGGTGCGATGTCGATCCTGCAGCCCTACATCGACAGCAAGAAGCTGGTGGTCCAGAGCGGCCAGGTCAAGTTCCCCGACGAAGTCGGAACACTGCGCTGGGACGGCGCCACCGCTCAGAAGCGGATGGACAACATCCTCAGCTCCAAGTACGCCAGCGCCCGGGTGGACGCGGTCCTCTCGCCCTACGACGGCATCAGCCGGGGGATCATCGCTTCCCTTAAGGCCGTCGGGTACTACTCCACCGCCAAGCCCGGTCCGGTCGTTTCCGGCCAGGACGCGGAGCTCCCGTCGGTCAAGTCCATCCTGGCCGGCGAGCAGACCTCGACCGTCTTCAAGGACACTCGTCTGCTGGCTGCCCAGGCCGCCAAGATGGCTGACCAGATGCTCAAGGCCCAGACGGTCGACACCAACGACCTGAAGACCTACGACAACGGCAAGAAGGTCGTTCCGTCCTTCCTGCTGGACATGGTCAGCGTGACCAAGGACAACGTCCAGGCAGCCCTGGTCGATAGTGGCTACTACACGGCCGATCAGCTGAAGTAGGATCCGCTACAGGCGGGTGTGCACGGCCGTCCGGGTCGTGCACACCCACTTCATTTCCTGCCACCAGGTCACGAAGGAGAGGCAGCCCACGTGAGCGAGGTGCTCCTCGAGATGCGGGGGATCACCAAGACATTCCCTGGCGTCAAGGCCCTCGACGACGTCAGCATGTCGGTGAATCGCGCCGAGATCCACGCCCTCGTCGGCGAGAACGGCGCGGGCAAGTCGACGCTCATGAAGGTGCTCAGCGGGGTCTACCCATATGGCTCCTACGAGGGTCAGATCCTGTACAACGGCCAGGAAGCCCGGTTCGCGGACATCCGGGCCAGCGAAGCCCTGGGTATCGTGATCATCCACCAGGAACTCGCCCTCATCCCCAACCTGTCGATCACCGAGAACGTCTTCCTGGGCAACGAGCAGGGCCAGCACGGCATCGTCAACTGGGGGGCGGCCCACGCCCGGGCGCGCGACCTCCTCCGCACGGTGGGCCTGGACGACTCGACCGACACCCCGGTCCGGCGCCTCGGCGTGGGCAAGCAGCAGCTCGTTGAGATCGCCAAGGCCCTGTCCAAGAAGGTCAGCCTGCTGATCCTGGACGAGCCCACCGCCGCCCTCAACGAGAGCGACAGCCAGAAGCTCCTGAGCCTCCTGCGCGACTTCAAGGCCCAGGGCATTTCGTCGGTCCTGATCTCCCACAAGCTCAAGGAGATCGAGTCGATCGCCGACACGATCACGGTCATTCGCGACGGCCGGGTGGTCGAGTCGCTCGACGCGACCGGGGGCGATGTCACCGAGGACCGGATCATCCGGGGGATGGTCGGCCGGGACCTGACCCATCGCTTCCCGCCCCGCGAAAGCACGATCGGCGAGGTTGTCTTCGAGGTCCACAAGTGGAACGTCGCGCATCCCATCTATGACGACCGGATGGTCATCAAGGACGTCAGCATCAACGTCCGCAAGGGCGAGGTCGTGGGGATCGCGGGGCTGATGGGCGCCGGCCGGACCGAGTTCGCGATGAGCGTCTTTGGCCATTCGTGGGGCCGCTTCGTCAGCGGGACCGTGGTCAAGGACGGGCGCGAGATTGACGTCAGCTCCATCCCCAAGGCGATCGCCAATGGGGTGGCCTACGCCACCGAGGACCGCAAGACCTACGGCCTGGTCCTGATGAACGACCTGAAGACGAACATCACCCTGGCCAACCTGGACGGCGTATCGAGCCACGCGGTCCTGAGCGAGCCGCGCGAGATCAAGGTGGCCAACGACTATCGCAAGCAGCTCAGCATCAAGAGCACCAGCGTGCGCCAGACGGCGGTCAACCTGTCCGGCGGGAACCAGCAGAAGGTGGTCCTCGCCAAGTGGCTGTTCGCCCACCCGGAAGTGCTGATCCTGGATGAGCCCACCCGGGGCATCGATGTGGGCGCCAAGTTCGAGATCTACACGATCATCAATCGCCTCGCAGCGGAGGGCAAGGCGGTCATCTTCATCTCGTCGGAGCTGCCCGAGATCCTGGGCATCTCGGACCGGATCTATGTCATGGCCAGCGGCCAGATCGCGGCCGAAATGCCGGTCGCCGAGGCCTCCCAGGAAACGATCATGAGGGCGATCATGCGACTCGGTCGAAGCGGCGCTGAAGGCATCGTGGCATGACCGCCCAGCCCGCGCCTGCCTCCGCCACACCCCCGGCAGCCGAGGATTCGGCCGAGCGCCTGATCGCCGTCGTGCGCCGCAACTTGCGCCAGTTCGGGATGCTGGTTGCCCTGATCGTGATCACGATCTTCTTCCAGTTCACGACTGACGGCACGATGCTCAAGCCCCAGAACGTGACCAACGTCTTCCTCCAGAACGGCTACATCATCGCGATGGCCCTGGGCATGCTGCTGGTCATCGTGGCCGGCCATATCGACCTGTCAGTCGGCTCGGTGGTGGCCTTCACCGGGGCGATCGCGGCGGTCGCCATGGTCAACTACAAGCTGGATCCGGTCGTGGCCAGCCTGGCCGCCCTGATCATGGGTGGCGTCATTGGCGCCTGGCAGGGCTTCTGGGTCGCCTACATGCGAATCCCGTCATTCATCGTGACCCTGTCCGGGATGCTCCTATTCCGGGGCCTGACCCTGTACATGCTGGAGGGCCAGCCGGTCGGTCCGTTCCCGGAGAGCTTCCGGGCCATCGCCTCGGGCTTCATCCCGGAGCCCCTCGGCACCATCCAGGACCCGTTCGGACCGGACCCGCTCAAGCTGACCACCCTGCTCCTGGCGGTCCTGCTCTGCGTGGGCCTGATCGGGCTGGACATTCTCAACCGGCGCGAGCAGGTCAAATATGGGTTCAGGGTCTCGCCGTTCGGCCAGTTTGTCGCCCGCAACGTGATGGTCACGACCGCGATCATGTTCCTGGGCTATCGCCTATCGGGCTTCTTCGGATTGCCGGTGGTCCTGCTCCTGGTCCTGATCCTGATCGCGATCTACATGTTCCTGACCGGCCGGACGGTCATCGGCCGGCGGATCTACGCCGTCGGAGGGAATGCCAAGGCAGCCACCCTGTCGGGGGTCAAGACCAAGCAGATGGTCTTCCTGACCTTCGTCAACATGGGGGTCCTGTCGGCCGTGGGTGGACTCATCTCGACCGCCCGCTTCAACTCGGCCACGCCCAAGGCCGGCGACGGCTTCGAGCTGGACGTGATCGCTGCAACGTTCGTCGGCGGAGCTTCGGCCTATGGCGGCGTGGGCACCGTGGCCGGGGCCGTGATCGGCGCTTTGGTCCTGGGTGTCCTGAACATCGGCATGGGTCTGATGGGCATCGGCATCGACTACCAGTTCGCGATCAAGGCTCTGGTCCTGCTGTTCGCGGTGTTCATCGACGTTCGCGGCAAGAACAAGGACGCGTGATCGGTCGCTAACGGGCCGGACTGAGGCCTCCTCCACGGCCCGGCCCGCCAGCGACCGAACACGATCGCCCATGCAGTCCCTCGATCCCGTCCAGATCGCCGCGCGGCTCCATGCCCGGGGCGACATTCGCGTGTCGCTCGAGCCGGTTCCCTCCGTGCCCGCCGGCGAGGTGCTCCTCCGGGTGACCGCCGTGGGCCTGTGCGGATCCGACCTGCACTGGTTCAGCGATGGCGCCATCGGCGATGCCCGGCTGGCCGCGGCCCCGGATGCGGCCCTGGTCCTGGGTCACGAGGTTGCCGCGGTCATTGCTGACGGACCGCTGCGCGGAACTCGGGTGGCCCTCGATCCGGCCGATCCGTGCGGCCGGTGCATCCTATGCGTGGCCGGCCACGGCGAGCTGTGCAGCCACATGCGCTTTGCCGGGCACGGCATGAATGACGGCGGCCTGCGCCGGTTCATGAGCTGGCCCGAGCGGCTCCTCCACCCCATTCCGGGCTCGATCGACGACGCCGAGGCGAGCCTGCTCGAACCACTCGGCGTGGCCATCCATGCGATCGACCTCGGCAAGGTCACGCCCAGGATGCGCGTGGCCGTGGTCGGCTGCGGTCCGATCGGGCTGCTCCTGATCCTCGCCTTGCGGGCCGCCGGGATCGACGACATCGTGGCCGGCGACCTGCTCCCCCAGCGGGTCGCCGCAGCCGGGGTGGCAGGAGCTCAGCGGACCTGGCTCGGCCCGGTGCCCGACGGCTGGCAGGGACGGGCCGACGTGGTCTTCGAATGCGCCGGCGACGAAGCCGCAGTCGAGGCGGCGATCGACCTGGCCGGACCGGCCGGTCGGGTCGTGATGGTCGGGATCCCGGGCGACGACCGGACCTCGTTCACGGCTTCGACGGCGCGCCGCAAGGCGCTGACCCTGGTCTTCTGCCGGCGAATGACGCCGGCCGACCTGGACCGGGCGATCGAGCTCGTCAGCGGCGGCCTCGCGCTGTCCTGGCTGATCTCGGATCGATTCGCCCTCGAGGACGCGCCGGCCGCCTTCGCCGCCCTGGCCGCCCGGCGTGGGCTGAAGGTGGTCATTCAACCCTCGCCCTAGGAGCGGGCCGCGGTTCGCGCGCGGCCGGCGGCCTGACCGGGCGGCGGCGCGGGCGCGGGCGCGGGCGACCGGCGGCCGGCTCCGGCGAGCGGCCGGCCAAGTATCGCCCCCGGCGATCAAATCGACCGAATCACTTCCGCGGAGACCGTGGCCCGAGTCGATTCGGCCGGATCGATCGTTCCCGGCGATCGAATCGGCACTTTGGGCCCCTCGCGGAGCGATCCAGGCCTTCGATTCGGCCGTTCTGATCTCCTCCAGCGATGGGATTGCCAGCCACGGCCCGTTGGAGGCGGCGGCGTCTCCCCAGAGAGCCCGCGGCAACGGCCGAGCCGGCCACAGGGTCCGCGCCCGCAGGGCTACGAGTGGGCGATGGTCCCGCAGGTGGCGTCGCCTTCAACGTGGACCGTGAACACGGTCGACGGGGGTGGGCTCCCGGAGGTCTGCTGAGCGATGTCGGCCGACACGTGGACTGACATTCCCGAGATCGTGGCGCCCGAAGATGTGTAGTCCGCGAAGGAGGCCTGGCCGAGGGCGGACGACTCGAACACCGTGACCTGGTGGGCGCCGGTGGTGATGTTGACGGTCACCGTCGTCGAACCAATCTGGGTCAGGGCCACCAGGTCAACGTACGTTCCCGCGGCCGTCCCACTCGAGACGATCTGGCAGGTGACCTTGGCCGAGGTGAGCGGACCGGTCATCGGCCCCTGGGGCGTGCTCCCAGTCACGGTGATCGTCGATGTTCCCGGCACCTGGTCGCCGCAGTCAATCTTGCCGCTGATCGAGCTGACGACACCGATACCCGTCGTTGACAGGTTGCTGGCGGTGTTTTCCTTGAGCGGGCTATTGATCTGGGCCCCGCTCGCGCCATCGAACTGGGGCACGCCGGAACCCACGAACGTGCGCATCTTGAAGGTGGTACCGGAGCCCATGTCGGCCCGGACAAAGGCCGATCCCGGACTGACGAATACCTGGACAAACGGCCCGTTCGTGCCGATCTGACCGAAGGCGATGATCTGGGGCCCTGAGGGTGTCGGGTAGTTGCACGAGATGGACGACGCGCTGAACTGGCCGTTCAGGCCGAGCGTCCCGGCGAGCTTGAACGTGCCCGTCGCGGGACCCTTGTCAACGCTCGGGACAGGAGTCGCCGATGGGCTGGGTCCGGATGCCCCCGGCGCCGGGCTGGTGCTTGGCTCCGACCCGCCCGGCTGACGCGTCGCGGCCGATCCGCCACAGGCCCCGACCAGCAGCGTGGCGCCGAGGGCGAGGGTGGCGATCAACCGAAATGGGCTGGGCGGCACGCGATCACGATACGCCTGCGGACACTCGAATGCCCGTCCACCTGAGGGAAAGTGGCCGGGCACTCGAGCGGCGAAAGATATGGCCGGGCGTCAGGCGCTGACGTGATCCCGGCGGAAGATGCCAACCACCCACAGGATGATTGCCTCAAGGACCGTCCAGCCGACCAGGGCCACGAGCGCTGCCAGGTCGAGCTGTGATCCACCGGCGTGGATCGCGTCTGACTTCAGAATCCCCTCGAACGGGGCGACGAAGACCTGGCTGATGTTCAGGATCCCCGACACGATGTCATTGCCTGTCCGGGCGTCGATCACGAGCAGCACGATCCGCAGCCCGATCACGAGCTGGATCAGGCCGAAGATCAGGACGATAATCCGGCGGCTCATCTCCGAGCCGCTGGGCGTCGCCGTGGTCCGGCTGGTCGCGACGGTGGAGGACGTGGCAGACCCTGCGTAGCCGGCCGAGGGCGGCGATTCGGTGCTTACGACGGTTCGTTCATCCTGGATGGTCATGGTCCGTAATCTCCTTGGGCTGCCCCAAACGGGCGGCTGGTCGACCGGCGATCCAACAGGAATCGCGACGGTCCTACGCACCTTCCTAGGTGGAGCCTCCCAACCGAGCAAACAACAACGACCAGAAGGCTTCATCGGTGTTGCAGGCACGAGCAGATCGTGTCTTGCACTCGAGAGTGCAGGCCAGCAGGTATCCCGTCATTACGGTTCGTAATGTGCTGGCACGACCGGAGCAGCACACTCCCAAGTTGGGGGTTCGATCATGGCCATCAAAGGGAGAGCAACCGTGGGGATCATCAGCTGGATCGTGCTCGGCGCGATCGCCGGATTCATCGCCAACCTGCTCGTCGGCGGCGGCGAGGGCGTCATCGGGACGATCATCCTGGGCATCGTCGGAGCGATCGTCGGGGGCTACATCGCATCGGCCCTGTTCCACAAGGGCGATGTCTCCGGAGTCAACGTCGAGAGCATCGTCATCTCGGTCCTTGGGGCCATCCTGGTCCTGTTCGTGTACCGGGCGATGAGCAAACGCCGAACGGCCTGACCTCGCGCCTGTGGGCGAGACAGAGGTGCGCGAGACAACTGCAACGTCAGGAGAGCTCTCAGGAGCCCATCCGCAGGCCCGGCTGGCGCACGCTCGTGACACCGCTCCGGCTACTACCGGGCGATGACGAGGAGACCCTGCCATGTGCCTGACCTGCGGCTGCTTGCAAGCCCACACGGAAATGACTGACGACGACATCGCCTTTGAGGATGTCCAACGCGCTGCCGACCAGAACGGCGTTACTGTCGAGCAGGTCCTCGAGACCATCGGCAAGACGATCGCCGTCGACCGCCGCGATCATCCGGCCGAATACGCCAGCACCGACAAGGCGTAAGGGTCGTCACATGCCGTCGCTGACGAAACTGGCCAGGCTGCGCCAACTCGCAAGCCTGCCCGAAACGCGCAGGGTGATCATTTCGACCGTCCGATCAGGGCACGTCCAGAACGCGGCTCATCGCGCCGTGCACGACCGTATTGGCCTGGCCCGAGATCTGCGGACGCAGGTCACCAACCCCGACGTCCTTCGGGCGACCGTCCAGCACCCCGCGACGCGCGAACTGGCCGGTGCTGGACTGCTCTTCCTGCCCGTTCGTTACATGCCCCTCGGCTGGGCTGCCACCTGGGCGGCCCGGCGAGTGCTCGGCCGTCTTGGAGCCAGCCCCGCTCGTCCGCTCAAGAACGTTACGCCCAGCGAGGGCTGACTTCGCGTAGGTGCACCCAGGCGGCTCCGATGAGCAACGCCTGGCTGACGAACGACAGCCAGATCATCGCCCCGAAGACCGCGACAAATGCACCGTAGATCTGGAGTGAACCCACCAGCTGCGGGGTGAGAACCGTGAACAGCCCGGTGAAGATGGCCACGAAGGCGCCGGTGGCGATCGACGGCGCCCCGATCATTCGCCAGGTGGGCTGGTTGGTCGGTACGAAGCGGTAGATCAGGGCAATGCCCGCGCTGAACAGGGCGAAACTGGCGATGCCCGCCCCAAGCGTCGAAGACAGGACGGCCGAGCCAGCTGCGAAACCGGGCAGGTCATTGCCGCCTAGGACCGCAACGAGTTGCGACACGACGATCAAAGCGGCGACTGTCACCGCCAGGACGGCGACCGAGGCAATTCCCAGCAACCCCCGACGCAGCGGATCACGGCGACGGGTGCTTTCGAAGATCCGAGCCATCGCATCGTCCAGCGACTGGTAGAACCGGCTCGAACCCCAGACCAGGGCGACGAGGCCCACGATCGAATAGGTAATGGCTCCCTTGGCAAAACCGCCCAGGGCCGCCTCGAAGAAGCCCGCCAGGGGCGGGAAACTCAGCGACAGGCTGGCGGCCACCGAGGCAAGGCGGCTGCTGTCGCCAAGGAGGACGCCGACCACCGCGACGATCAGCAGGATCGAGGGCAAGATCGCGAACAGCGATGTGAAGGCCAGACCTGAGGCCAGCAGACCGCCGCCGGCCGCGTCATAGGCGGCCAAGATCGGGATCAGCCAGCGGACCGGGCCCAGCAGGAGGACCCGATCAACGAGGAGAGCCAGCGGCCCCTTCGGAGGTGCCGCTGGCGGTCTTGCGTCCGGAACGGTGTTCCGGATTTCGTCGGTTGGGTGCTCTTCAGCAGCCACGCATCGACACGATCCCTGGTCTACGAGGCGTCAGGCAGTTCGGCCGCTCCGGCTCAGTGCACGATAGACGAACAGGACCAGGATGGCGCCGAGGACTGCGATCACGATGCTCTCGACGTTGATCCCGGAGACGTCGCCTTTGTGAAAGACCTCGGCCGCGATGAAACCGCCGACGACCGCGCCGACGATGCCCAGGATGATCGTGCCGAGAATGCCCTCGCGGCCACCGACGATCATGTTGGCGATGAAACCGGCGATCGCCCCAAGGACGATCCAGCTGATGATGCCCATGATTGATCCCTCACCTTGCGGCCGGCTCTCAGAAGTCAGACGCCCGACCTTATCGACGCAGAGTGAACTGCGGGTCCTTGCAGCTGAACTCCAACAGTCACTGAACCATTGCAACGGCATACACGATTTGCTCACTACCGGGAAACAACCCAGCGGCGACACGCCTCGCAGACGCGGTTCAACGAGCCCAGCACAGGGTCGGCTAGTAGCCGTCCACCACCACGTTGATCAGTGGCTCGCCGGCGGCCAGCCGCAGGACCTGGTCCTGGACCAGGCGCCAGGCCCGGTCGTCAAGGTGCTGGACGTCGCTGGCGATATGGGGCGTGATCAGGACGCCCGGCGCCGTCCAGAGCGGGTGACCGTCGGGCAAGGGTTCCGGGTCGGTCACGTCGAGTGCGACCCGGATCCGACCGGCCAAAACGGCCGCCGTCAGCGCCTGGGTATCCACGATCTTGCCCCGCGAGGCATTGACCAGCAGTGCGCCGGACCGCATGGCCGCGATGGCGGCGGCATCGAACAGGCCGCTCGTCTCGGGCGTGTGCGGGACCAGGATCACCACGATGTCGGCGTTGGGCAGCACGTCCGCCAGGTCGGTGATCGCCCGAACCCCATCCCGGGCGCGCCGGGCGATCCGGACGATCTTCGGCCCGAAGGCGGTCAGTCGTGCCTCGACCGCCCGGCCGATGCTGCCGGCACCAACGAGCAGCACGCTCGCGCCATCGAGGTCGTCGCCGGTGAGCCGGTCGTTGCGCCAGGTACCCCGCATCTGGGCAGCAACGTGCTCGGGCAGGCGCCGGTTGGAGGCGAGGATCGCCATGAGCACCCACTCCGCCACGGCGATGTCGTGGACACCCGCCGCGTCGCACAGGACGACGCGCGGTGGGAGGTGGTCGATCAGCTTGTCCACCCCGGCCGAGAACGTCTGGAGGTAGCGCAGGCCCTGGATGTGCGGAGCAACCTCGAGCGCGCGCAGCGGGTCGTTGCCGGCAACGAGCAGGTCGCCCCGGCCCAGGTTGTCTGCGATCGCGCCGCTCGCCGGATAGACATGGACGATCGCCGAGCGATCGACATGCTGGCGCTCGGCCGGCGGCGTCTCCTCTGGCAGCCACACGATCGTCTGCATCAACGGGACCCTAGGAACAGGTTCGGACGAAGTCCATGATGCGATATTCGTCGTCCACCTCGGGCACGCATCGGATGAATGCTCGTAATGATCTACAAAGCCCAGGGGAGGGGGCGCCCAGTGCTGGTGTGTTGAGGATGTCAGACGATTTCGATAAGACGGTCGGCGACGCGATCGATGACTGTGAGCTGCGTGCCACGCGGCAGCCCATCGCAGCCCTCGTCCGTCAGGGCCACCTAGATCGGCCAGGGTTCTGATGGCCGAAGGCGACACGATCTACCGGATCGCAGCAGGGTTGCGCCCACTCCTCGTGGGACATCCCGTGATCGCGGCGCACACGACGACCCGGGCGCAGGTGGCTCGCCTGGTCGGGACCACGATCGAGTCGATCGAGACCGTCGGAAAGAATCTGCTCATCCACTTTTCGGGCGGGCTGACCGTCCGGACCCATCTTCGGATGCGGGGCGCCTGGTACACCTACCCACCGCGAGGGCCATGGCGCCATCCCGCCGCTCGGGCAGTCCTCGTCCTGGAGGTCGATGGGACGGTCGCCGTCTGCTTCGACGCCCCCACCGTGGAGCTCTTCGCCACGCGATCGATGGGTTTGCACCCCGTCCTTTCGCGGCTTGGTCCGGACGTGCTCAACGAAACCTTTGACCCGGGCCTGGCTCTTGCGCGACTCCGGGACCCGCACCGGGCAACCACGACGATCGCGGAGGCATTGCTCGACCAGACCGTGATCGCCGGTGTGGGCAACGTCTTTCGGAGCGAGATCCTGTTCATCGAGGGAGTCGCCCCCACAACGCCCGTTGAGACGCTTGACGACGACCTGCTCGCTCGCCTCGTTGCGACGGCGCGCACGCTCCTGCTGGCCAACGTTGACGACCGGCGACCTCGGACCCGGACAACGACAGGTGGTGCCCGCGAGGCCTCAGGCGGACCGCTGTGGGTCTATGGCCGAGCGGGTCGACCATGTCGTCGCTGCAGGACATTGATCCGGGTCCGGCCAATCGGCCGGGATCTGCCGCGCAACGTGTGGTGGTGTCCGCGCTGCCAGGCCCGCACGTAGGAAGGGACGAACGAGGTGCCTCTCTCGATCAGTATCATTCGCCACGCCGAGAAGCAGCTCGGCGGTGGACCGCCGCGGGGCGTGCTCCTGGACGGCAGCCCCGATCCTGACTCGCTGACTCCAACCAGCTGGCAGCGGGCCGGTGCCCTGATCAGCCTGTTCGTCGCACGACCCGGGGCGGCCAGCGCGGTGCTCCCCACGCGCTCCCGGCTGTTCGCCTAGGAGGTTGGCCACCACAACCACAGCCGCCGACCGATCGAGACGCTGGTGGCCCTGGCAGCTCGATTCGAGGTGGTGATCTACGAGCCGTACCTCCAGGACCAGCTGGACGAGCTGGTTGCGGCGATCCGGGCCGCGGATGGCCACGTCCTCGTGGCCTGGGAGCACAAGCGCATCCCGCTGATCGCGAACCAGCTCGTGGCTGATCCACGCGGCATTCCGCAGACGTGGCCGGATGACCGGTTCGACCTCGTGTGGGTCTTTGAGCCGGCGGCGAGCCGTGCCGGCTTCGACCTCCGCCAGGTGCCCCAGTTGCTCCTCGGAGGCTCGGCCCGACCCAATCATCTAGGCCCGGGGCGGGCACTGACGCTAGACGTGGGGCGCGACGCCCTCGGCGAGGAGCTCCATCAGCTCGACCTGCGCGTCGTACTCCAGGAGCGGGAAGTGGCTCCGGGCCGCGAACTCGACGGGCACGCCGGCCTGCCTGCGAATGTCGAGGAGGGTCTCCACCAGCTCA
This sequence comes from Candidatus Limnocylindrales bacterium, assembly GCA_038220425.1. Taxonomy (GTDB): domain Bacteria; phylum Chloroflexota; class Limnocylindria; order Limnocylindrales; family CSP1-4; genus Palsa-1033. The sequence goes on along the minus strand of JBBRIV010000017.1, from coordinate 4,281 downwards.
GCGGGGGTCCCCGCGTAGGCCGCCCGGCCGGTGATCAACGCCTCGTCGGGGCGATCGAATGTTGGTGGGGTCACGGCCGGCAGCGGCCGGGTAGCGGAGGCCTGCATGTCCGAGTATTTCCACTGCATCGCCCAGGCGGCGTCGCGATAACGAGCGAGCGCATCGGCGCGCGATGCACCGGCCAGCAGGACCGAGTAGTGGATGAACCGGAACGTCTCGGGGTCCCGGCCGATCTTCGCGCACTCATCGAGCACCCAGCGCACCTGCTCAACGAACTTGTCGACCGGCGAGCTGACGAAGATCCCGTCGGCGAGACGAGCGGCACGACGAATCGCCGGCTCGGCGCCGCCGCCAACGATGATCGGAATCTTGGATGGTGGGGCCGGCCGAACGGCCAGCGTCGGGAAGTTGTAGACGGCGCCGGCGTGGGTGAACGGCTGGCCGGTCCACGCCTGCGGAAGGATCTGCAGGACCTCATCCATGGCAGCGCCCCGCCGGCGTGCATCGGCGCCCAGCCCCGTGAACTCCACCTCGGACCAGCCCAGACCGAGACCCAGGATCAGCCGTCCGTGGCTGAGGAGCTGGACGGTTGCGGCGTCCTCGGCAAGCCGGATCGGGTGATGCAACGGGGCCAGGATGACGCCAGTACCGAGCTCGATCCGCGACGTCGCCTGGGCGAGCGCGGCGCCGACGACGAGGAGTGAGGGCATGTACCCGTCGTCGACGAAGTGGTGCTCGGTGGTCCACACGGACGTGAAGCCGAGCCGCTCAGCCTCGACCGCCAGGCGGACGGTCTCGTCATAGGTGCGCGTCCAGTCGGTCTCGCCCGGTCCAAGCTGCGCGCTGAGAAGTCCGAAGCCGAGTCCCATCCATTCGAACGATAGCAGCGAACCCAGTCGGACCAGGGAATCCCTCTAGATCGTCGTCCAGATTCGCGAACGGCCGAGGCCCGGGCAATCACCACGAGCCAGTTCGCCCTCAACTGGCTGCTCGGCAACAGCGTCGTCTCGGCGGTCCTGGCCGGGCCGCGGACGCTCGAGCAATGGACCAACTACCTCGGCGCACTGGAGCACGAGCTGGATGCCGATGATGCTGCCCTGGTCGACCGGCTCGTGCCACCGGGCTACGCCTCGACTACGGCTACATCGATCCGGACTTTCCGATCGCCGGGCGCGTCGACCGGCCTGGCTGAAGCCGAGATTCAGGGACCTGGGAGACTCGTTCCTTTTCGACCATGGTTCCTTCGACCGTGGTTCCTGTGGCGCGACAAATGACACGAAAACGGGCATTCGAGTCTACCTGGCGCCCTTCCGTGGGCCCCATATCCCCGCTCGAGTTGGCGATCGTGCTCAGCCGAGCGGCGCTGGACGTCGGCGCGGGGGCTGCGGACGACCAGGCGCCCGGAAGTCAGCGATTTGTAGCGTCGCAGGAACCATGGAGCCGGTAGCCGGGCTGAACCGCCGAAGCGTTCAGGAGCCCGGAGCGGGTCTCCAGGCCATCGGCCGGTCGAGGTAGTCGATCCAGAGCTCTGGCCTGGCCAACTCGAGGTGGACGCTCCCGAAGAAGGGCAGCCTGCTCCTGACGAGCGTGGCATCTGCGGCTTCCAGGATCCGGACCAGGCGCCGATGGACCAGGATCGGCACGCCCTCGAAGTGCGCTACCACGACGAAGTTGTCACCGGGTCGTTTCAGCCACCACTCGACGGTCAGGTCGCCGATCCACGTCCCGCACTGCCACGAGCGATAGGCGTCGATCACCAGGACGCGGCCTTCGCCGATCTCGGCAAGCCTGCCCTCGAGCGACGCCGCCAGGCGGAGGCTCACCGCTGGCTCGCCACCGGCAGGTCCGGCTCGTCCGCGCTCGACCGGTCGGCCCCCAATTCGGCGTCGAGCAAGGCCGCAAGTTGGACACCGCGCTGCTGGAACACCTGCTCGAACATCGGTGCCATCTGCTCGAGGATGGCCCGTTCCCGGGCCGTCTTGGCCCGTGCAAACCGGAAGTGGACGATCGTGCCGGCAGCGGTTGGCTCGTACTCGAGGGTCATCACGAACTTCACGGGACCCATCGGCGTGTCCATCGTCGTCCGTTCGGTGTGGTAGTCGTACGGACGCCAGTCGAGGATCTCCTCGATCACGGCGTCCTTCCCGTGCATGCAGTGGTTGGTCGTGCCCACACCCCGCCGACCGCCTGCGGCGTCGACCCGGATCTCGGTCGTGCCGAACTGCCAGCCCAGCCGGCGGCCAGGTTCGGTGGTGAACTGCCAGGCAATCTGAGGTGGGACGGCCGTCGGGATCGAAGCCGTGAAAACGGATTCGGTCTCGGTGACCCGGACTCGCCGGCGACTGTCCTCTTCCTGCCAGCGCCGCTCCAGGTCCTGCACCCAGGCGCCCACCTCACCGATCGTCTCGTAGGTCTCGCTGAATGCGGTCATCCCAAGCTGGCTCGGATCGAGGCCCACGGCGTCCACCGAGTCCTGGCTGATGAGCGCATAGGCGGTCAGCCCGAGCTGCTCTACGACGTTGTTCTTGAGCAGGCGGTGGACGACGATCACGTCCGAGCCCAGGAGCTCGTCTCGGCCGGCCACCTTGTGGTGGAGCGCCAAACCGTTGTGGACGACGAACTTGAGATTGAGATCAGGAATTCGGACGCACGCGTTGCATTCACAGGCGGTTGCCTGGCGAACATCGCGGCGCCGCCGCCGAAAGCCGAAGTAGCAGCGCTCGATGGCGTCGAGGAGGGTCGAACCGTCGACCTTCTCGGCTGGGGCGTACATGAAGGCCGCATCGCCTTCGAGCTTGGCCAGCTTGAAGGCCGGCCGAAGCGCGGTCACGACCGTGCCCACGAGGTCGGCCACGATGTCCTGTGCGTGGTCGAGCTCAACGCCGGCGAGGTAGCTCGTGTATCCCGAGATGTCGGCGATCAGGAAGCAGGTCGGCTGGCCCGCGGATAGCATCGAGGTCAGGTCTCCAGGACCCGCTTGAGGTTGTCCAGGGTGCGCACCTCGGAGTCCATCGTCTTCTGGACGGCCGAGTTCATCAACAGCTTGCGGATGCCGGTCAGCTCCACGTCGAGCGAGAAGGTCAGGCGGGTCCCACCGTTGACCGATTCGAGGTCGTAGCGGCCGTGCGGACGGGCGGGGCCCGAGGTCGTCTGGAAGTCCAGGCGCGCGCTGGGATCGAAGACGGTGATCTCGTAGTCTGCCTGGACCCGCCGACCCATCGGCCCGCTGACACCCTGGGCGTACGTCGATCCGACGCCTGCGCCGGAGACGTGCTTGATGTCGAGCACGCCCGGACGCCATTGGGGGCACTTCTCGCCGTCAGCCACGAAGGCGAACACCGCCTCGATCGGACGGTTGACGGTCACGCTGTACGTCGCACCAGCCATTGTTCGCCTCCACGGATTCGAACCGGATCGGCGAGCCGCGTGAGAATTCGGTCTAGCCGGACCCTGCCAGGAGTTCGCGGATCACCTGCTCGGATCCAGCGTAGTCGCCCTCGCCGAAATGGGTATGACGAATCTGACCTGTCTTGTCGATGAAGTAGAACGCCGGCCAGTAGCTGTTGGCGTAGGCGTTCCAGGTTGCGAAGGACGGGTCGAACGCTACCGGGTAGTGCAAGCCAGCGTCGGCCACGGCCTTGCGGACATTCCCAAGGTCGCGCTCGAACGAGAGCTCGGGGGTATGGACACCCACGACCACCAGCCCGGCCGGAGCGTAGCGATCCGACCATGCCTTGACGTACGGCTGGACGTGCTGGCAGTTGATGCAGCCGAATGTCCAGAACTCAATGAGCACAACCTTGCCGCGCAGGTCCGAGATTGACAGGGCGGGCGAGTTGATCCAGGCCGTGATCCCACGGAAATCCGGAGCAGCTCCCAGGTTCTCGAGTACGACGCTCGGACTTGCCTTCGGACTCGCACCCGCAGTCACAGTCGGACTCGCATTCGCGCCGACCTGGTCATTCACGCCTGATTCCTCCAATGTTGCCAGCCCGACCTGGACAGCGGGCTGATGCTCGACTGATACCAGGGCAGCGGTCCAGCCGGCCGGCAAGACGGCGCTGACCGCGTTCTCGACGGTCACGTCCAGGCCACTGACGACGAGGACCGCGCTCAGCACCATCGCGACACCGAACGAACGCTGGAGGCGCCCGCCGGCTGCGGCCGATCCGAGCGAACGGGTCGCTCGCCGGCCACACCGTGCGATCAGGCCGAGCGGGATCGCCGCCCCCGCGACGTACGCCACGGCGCTCGCAAGCCCCTCCGGGTTTGGTCCCCGGC
>JBBRIV010000016.1:0-20589 GCA_038220425.1 Candidatus Limnocylindrales bacterium | reverse complement strand
AAGCTGCGCAAGCAGATGCAGGTGGAGTTGAAGCGGATCCAGCGCGAGGTGGGAATCACGTTCATCTACGTGACCCACGACCAGGAAGAGGCGATGACGATGTCCGATCGGATCGCCGTCATGAACAAGGGCAAGTACGAGCAGCTGGGCGACCCGGAAAGCCTGTACGAACGACCCCAGACCCGCTTTGTGGCCAGCTTTCTGGGGGTCAGCAACCTGCTCGCCGGAACGCTCGACGGAACGGCCGACTCGTACGCCTTGATCAAGCTGCCCGACGACACCCGGCTGCGGGTTCCCGCCGCCCTGGTCGACGGCAATCCCGAGATCGAGGTTGGCATCCGGCCGGAGAAGGTCCGGATGCACGCACCCGAGGACACGATCGCGGCGGGCGCGAATCAGCTCGAGGGTGTCGTCACCGACGTCTCCTATGTCGGCGTCAGCACCCAGTACATCGTCGCCTCGAAGAGCGGCATTCCCATGACCGTCTACGAGCAGAACGTGGAGCGAACCGAACGCGGCTCGCTGTGGAGCCAGGGCGATGCCGTGCGCCTGTCCTGGATGCCCGAGCACACATTTGTGGTCCGGGTCGCTCCGGCCGCCGCCGCCCAGCCCGCCTGACCGCCGCCTGACCCCGACCGACTCCCGATACCCGCCCCGCGAAGGAGACTCATGAGCACGAATGACCAGGGACCCGTCCTGCCGGTGATCACCCGCCGGCGCTTCCTCCAGGGCACGGCCCTGGCCGGCCTGGGGGCATTCCTGGCCGCCTGCAGTGGTGGGGCCACTGACGCTCCCAGCACGGGCACCGGGCCCAGCGTGGTGCCCAGCAATGCCGCCATCCCGACCCTGCCCCCGGCGACCCCGGTGGCGTCCGTTGCGCCCACCCCGAAGGTGATCACGGGACCATTGCATTGGGCCCAATGGCCCGCCTACATCGACCTCAGCAACAAGCCCGACAAGAACGGCCAATACCACTACGCTCCGGGATCCTCGCCCACGCTTGAGCAGTTCAAGACCAAGTACAAAGTCGACGTTGACTACGAAGAGAAGATCCTCGCCAACAACGATTTCTATGCGACGATCCAGCCAGAGCTCGTTGCCGGCGCGCCGACCGGCTGGGACCTGATCGTCATTACCGACTGGCTGGCCGCCAAGGTCATCACCAAGGGCTGGGCCGAGCAGATCGACCAGGCCAACGTGCCCAACTGCGTGGCCAACCTGCGCGATCCACTCAAGAACCAGGTCTGGGACCCCAAGAACGATTACCACTACCCGTGGCAGTCGGGGATGACTGGGATCGCCTACAACAAGACCACGCTGGCCGCGGCCAAGATCGCTCCGCCTACCAAGGTTGCCGACCTGTGGGCGATCGACCCCAAGAAGGTGTCGTTTCTTTCGGAATCGCGAGACACGTTTGGGCTCGGTCTGCTCAAATTGGGGAAGGGCGCCGATCCCCAGCTGACAACCGCCGACGACCTGCAGGCGGTTCATGATGATATTCAGCCGCTCGTCCAGGGCGGCCTCATCTTCGCCGATAATTCCTACATCAAGAACTTCGCCAGCGGGAAGACGTGGGCGGGAATGGTCTGGTCCGGTGACCTGGCCTCGTCTGGGGGTGCCGACGACCTGTTCGTCTTTCCCGACGAGGGAACGATGATCTGGACCGACAACATGCTCATCCCCAAGGGCGCGATCAACGTCTACACCGCCGAGACAATGATGAACTTCGTGTACGACCCGGCGATTGCCGGCCAGATCGCGAACTTCGTGTACTACGTGTCACCGGTCAAGGGCGCCGACGCGGTTGTCAAGGAACTCAACAAGGACGCGCCCCTCGACGCGTCCGTACTTGCCCTGCTCTTCCCACCAGACGCCGTGGTCGCCAAGCAACACAACTTCCAGTTCCTGCCCGACGCCCTCGAGAAGGTCCTCAACACCCTCTACATCGACCTCGCGGGCGGCTGAGCACACAGGAGCCGGTAGCCAGACCATGACGGCACCCAGCCTGCCCGTTCATCGCGGACCCACCGGTCCGTCGCTGCGCCAGCGTGTCGGCAGGGCCACGCCCTACCTGCTCCTTGCACCGGGAATCCTGTGGCTGGTGATCTTCTTCATCCTGCCCTCGATCCAGATGTTCCTGACGTCTGTCTCGACCGGCTCATTGGACGATGGCTTCAAGTTGACCTGGTCCGGCGAAGCCTACTTCACGTCACTGACCAAGTTCGGCACGCAGTTCGCGAATTCGCTGATCTACGGCGGAATCGCGACGCTGCTGACCTTCATGATCGGCTTCCCGGTCGCCTACACGATCGCCTTCCGGGGCGGCCGATGGAAAAACTTCCTGTTGTTCATCGTGATCGCGCCGTTCTTCACCAGCTTCCTGATTCGGACGATCAGTTGGCAGATCATTCTCCAGGACAACGGCCCGCTTCTGAGCTTCCTGCGCGACACCCTCCACATCCTGCCAGCCGATGCTTCGGTTCTTGGGACTCCGATTGCGGTGATCGCCGGGATCACTTACAACTTTTTGCCGTTCATGATCCTGCCCCTGTACGTGGCCCTCGAGAAGATCGATCCACGCCTGATCGAGGCCGCCAACGATCTGTACGCGAGCCGTTGGGGAGCATTCAGAAGGGTGACCATTCCCCTGGCACTGCCGGGAATCTTCGCCGGCTCGATCCTGACCTTCATTCCGGCCCTTGGTGACTACGTCAATGTCCTCCTGTTGGGCGGTCCCAAGACGCAGATGATCGGCAACGTGATCCAGAGTCGATTTCTGCTGCTGGGCGACTACCCGGTTGCGGCAGCCCTGTCGTTCATCCTGATGGCGGCGATCCTGGTCGCGGTGTCGATCTACGCCCGGGCGCTGGGCACTGAACAGCTGACCGGTTAGACCATGACCGCCGTCAGCCAGCCGCTCGCCGCCGCCCCCGCCGAGGCCTCATCACGCCGGCCGCCGCGCCGGATCTTCCACGCGATCGACCACTGGGCGTTGCCCGCCTTCACGCTCGTGGCGATCGGCTACCTGCTCATTCCCATCGTCGTGATGATCGTATTCAGCTTCAATGACTACCAGGGCAAGTTCAACTTCTTCTGGCACGGCTTCACCCTGCAGGGCTGGCTCCACCCGTTCGACTGGCCCGGCTTGCCAGCGTCGATCAGGACGAGCCTCCTGGTTGCCTTTCTGTCGACCGTCGGAGCGACCATCCTGGGGACGTTCATCGGCTTGGCTCTGACCCGCTACAACTTCAAGGGCCGGGGCGCGATCAACGGCCTGATCTTCCTGCCGATGGCCACCCCCGAGATCGTCATGGGGGCCAGCCTGCTGACCCTCTTCGTCAACTCCGGTCTGCAGGGTGGGATGCTCAACGGGGTCGTGCCCAAGGGTGTCCTCTTCCCGCTCGGCTTCACCACGATTTTGATTTCGCACATCATGTTCAACATCAGCTACGTGGTAGTCACCGTGAAGGCGCGCATCGCAGGCTTCGACCGGCGCCTTGAGGAGGCCGCCATGGACCTGGGCGCCGACGAGCTGACCACGTTCTGGAAGGTCACCTTTCCGCTGATCTTCCCGGGTGTCCTCGCCGCAGGCCTGCTGGCCTTCTCGCTGTCGATCGATGACTTCATCATCACCAGCTTCGTATCGGGCACGACCAATACCTTTCCACTCTGGGCATACAGCATCATCAAGAACGCCCTCCCGGTCCAGATCAATGTGGTCGGCTCGATGGTCTTCCTGGGCGCCGTGGCCATCGTCGGCCTGTCCAACATCCGGCAGGCCCGGGCGAACCGCTAAGGCGATGGTCGACACCAAGGTTGCGCCGGTCACCGGCAGCCAGGCCTGGCCCGATCGGTCGGTCATCCCGCCCGTCTGGAGCCGGATCGCCAATATCCCGGTCGAGCGCGGTGAGGGTAGCTGGCTGATCACCCCCGAGGGCGATCGCTACCTCGACTACAGCTCCGGGATCGGCGTGGTCAATACCGGCCACGCCCATCCGCGGGTGGCCGCCGCGATCGCCGCCCAGGCCACCAAGCTGCTCCACGGCCAGCAGAACATCGTGTACCACGAGCAGGGCCTGCGTCTCCATGAGCGGCTCCGCCACGTCCTGCCCGGCGACGGCTGGGGCGCCTTCCTCTCGAACAGCGGAGCCGAGGCGATCGAGGCCGCCGTGAAGCTGGCCCGGATTGCCACCGGTCGGCCGGTGATCATCGGCTTCCGGGGCGGCTACCACGGGCGAACGGCCCAGACGATGGCCCTGACCACGGCCAAGGACGTCTATCGCGGCCACTTCGAGCCGCTGCCGGGCTCCGTGTACCACACGGCCTATCCCTACTGCTACCGGGCCGCAGCCGGAAGCCACGATCCGTCGGCCTGCACCTGCGACTGGGAAGCCCAGCTGGACCTGACCTTCCACCAGCTGATCTACCCCGAGCACGTGGCTGCGATCATCGTCGAGCCGATCCTGGGCGAAGGCGGCTACATCGTGCCGCCGCCGGGCTTCCTGCCCCGGCTGCGCGAGATCACCCGCCAGCACGGGATCCTGCTCATTGCCGACGAAGTCCAGACGGGCTACGGCCGGACGGGCAAGTTCTTCGCCGTCGAACACTGGAACGTCGAGCCGGACATCCTGGCGATGGCCAAGGGGATCGCCTCGGGCCTGCCCCTGAGCGGGATCCTGGCCAAGCGCGAGCTGATCGAAAAGTGGCCGCCGGGTACCCACGGCGGGACGTACGGCGGCAACGTCGTCAGCTGCGCCGCGGCCAACGCAACCCTCGATGTGATCGAAGACGAACACCTCGTCGAGAACGCCGCGGCCCGCGGCAGCCAGTTCCTGGCCGGACTGCGCGGCCTGGCCGGGCACTACCCATCGATCGGCGACGTGCGCGGCCTGGGCCTGATGCTGGGCCTGGAGTTCGTCCGGCCGGGCGAAGGCGATGGCCGGGTGCCCGATCCGGGCCTGGCCAAGCGCGTCCTGGCCGAGGCGCTCAAGCGCAAGCTGATCGTCCTGTCGGCCGGGACCTACGCCAACGTCGCTCGAATCATTCCGCCCCTGGTGACCACGGCCGCCGAAGTGGACCTGGCCCTGGCGATCCTGGACGACAGCCTGGTCGCCGCCGGCGCCTGATCCGGGCCGCGCCCGGTTGAGTGCCCGGTTGACTGGGGCTCACTGCCAGGGGGCGTCGACCACCTCGAAGTCCGAGCCCTTGACCTGGTTCAGGGTGTGCAGCACATCGTCATTCCAGCGTGGGTCGGACGCTCCGCTGATGTACCACGGTGAGCCGTTGTCGGCCAGGATCATCCCGTATGTCTTGAGCGCCTGGAGGATCCGCCTGGTCTGGAGCCCGAACTTGGTGATGTCGAAGGACGCCTTCAGGCGGACCCGCAGGCCCATCGGCGGCTCGACGGTGCACGAGCCGCTGCCGGCCTGGTGACGGGCGGGCAGGACGTAGCCGGCACAGCTTGACGAAGCGGTGAAGCGCAGGGCGTGCAGGATCGCTCCGGCCGCGTCCTCGTCATAGCGCGCCAGGCCGGGCAGGATCGGCAGCCCGGCAGCATCTGCGCTCGTCCAGCCGGCCGGGCGCAACGCGTTCGAAGTGAGGCTCCACACGGCCCCTGAGCCGGCGTGCCAGCGGCCCCCGCTGTAGGTCGCGTCGTACAGCTCGTACAGCTTGCAGGCGTTCGTATCGACCATCAGCAGGTGGCGGTCGGAGCCCGCCTCGATCTTCGGTTTGCTGGGGATCGGGTAACCGACCCGGTCGGACTCGCTGGCGTACAGGAAGCTGACGCTGGAGCGCGGTGTCGCTGTGCCCACGAGGTTGTACGGGATGCCGTAGCCGGCATACGAGCCGAAGTCGGGATGGAGCCCCGTGTCCAAGCCGATCGCCGCGATCATCGCGTCCGAGTTACCCGCCACGGGCAGGCCTGTGACCGGCTGGTTCCAGGCATTCGAGGCAGGGAACATTGGGCAGTGGCTGAGGGGCAGGATCGCGACCGGCCGCGGTGTCGGCGCCGGCGTTGGCCGGATCGTGGGAGCTGGACCGGCGGGGGTCGTGGGTGCCACCGTCGGGGTTGGCTTGCCGCCGGGCGCGATCGATGGCCCGATCGATGGCCCGGGCGAGCCCGGCGCCGTTGACGGCCCGAACGAGCTGCCCGGCGCGCTCGACGCAAACGTGCCCGGGGCCAGGCCCGACGCAATCGCCAGGGCGGACGGCGACGACGTTGGACCAGGGCCGATGGCCAAAGGTGCGCAGGCCGCGATCAGGGCGACGACCAGGGCCACCCCAACCAGGATCGGTGGTCGGGTTCGATTCACCGACTGAGAGTAGCCCGGCCGCGGCCGCCGCCCGGCATCCGATCGTCCCACGACCGGGTGGTCATGAGTACGCGGCAGGCTCAGGCCGCGGCGACCAGGCGGGACCGAATCGTGTCGAGGAGCAGGCCGTTGCTGGCCAGCAGGGTGCCTGAATCAATCAGCCGGCGACCACCGAAGTCGGTCACTCGACCGCCGGCCTCCTCGACCAGGACGAGCGGCGCGGCCATGTCCCAGGCGGACAGCTCGACCTCGATCACGGCCTCGGCCGCGCCCTCGGCCAGCAGTGCGTAGCCCCAGAAGTCGCCGAACCCACGGTCCCGCCAGATCTCGCCAAGGAGGCTCCGGAAACCGGGCGCCAGGGGTGACGTCTCGATGTCGCGGACGGAGCCGTACAGGACCTGGGCGTCGGCCAGGCTGGCGATGCCCGACACGTGGATCGGCCGGGGCGCCTCATGGCCGGCCGCGCCGACCGCCCAGGCTCCCCCGCCCCGCCGGGCATACCAGCGTTCACGCAGAGCGGGCGCCGAGACAACCCCCACCTGCAGCTCGCCGTCAATCTCCAGGGCGAGCAGCGTGCCGAACAGGGGCACCCCGCGGATGAAATTATGGGTGCCGTCGATGGGATCGATGTACCAGCGGCAGCGCGCCGAACCGGCCTCCGAGCCGTACTCCTCGCCAACCAGCCCGTGGTCGGGGTAGGCGGCCAGGATCCGTTCCCGGATCATCCGCTCGATGGCCTGGTCGGCCACCGTCACGAACGAGCGATCGGGCTTGGTCATGATCTCCAGGTCCCGCCGGAAGTGGCCCAGGGCCAGCCTGTCGGCGTCGTCGCAGACCGCCTGGGCGAAGGCCAGCCAGGCCTCAAGCTCGGCGGCACTGGCCCGGGCCCGGCCGGCACTCCAGTCCGGCCCGGCAGCGACGGCATCGGCGATCGCCGGGTCGAAGCGCGCGGCGCCGGGATCGACAAGAGGGCTCATCTAGGGCTCATTCTCGAATTCGGGCGCCGGTCGGGTCGTACAGCGGTTCGGCTGCGACCTCGAAGCCGATCCACGTGCCGAAGACCTCGATCTCACCGCGGGTCCCGATTGCGGCCTGGTCCGGCGGCAGGTAGGCGTAGGCGATGGAGCGCTCGACGGCAAAGCCGTAGCCGCCGCTGGTCACCCGGCCGACCACGGCCGGGCCGATCCGGACGGGCTCATTGCCCAGGCAGACCGAGCGCGCGTCGTCCAGGACCAGGCAGCGCAGGCGCTTGCGCGGACCGGCCGCCCGGGCCCGGACCAGGGCGTCCCGACCGATGAAGGCGCGCGCTTCACCGTTGGGCTGGTCCAGCTTGACCGCGAAGCCGAGGCCCGCCTCGTAGGGCGTCTCGTCAGGCGTGATGTCGCTGGACCACACCCGGTAGCCCTTTTCCAGGCGCAGGGCATCGATGGCCCGATAGCCGCCCGCGACCAGTCCATGATCGGCTCCGGCGGCCCACAGCGCGTCCCACAGCGTCGCTCCGTACTCGCTTGGTGGATAGAGCTCCCAGCCCAGCTCGCCCACGTAGGTGACCCGCAGGGCGAGCAGGGGCACGTTGCCGACGGTGATCCGGCGTGCCGTCAGGTACGGGAAACCGGCGTCGGACAGGTCGTCCCGGCTGATCGAGGCCAGGATCGTCCGGGCGTTGGGACCCCACAGGCCGAAACAGGCCATCGCCGAGGTCACATCGCTGACCTGAACCGTGCCCTGGGCAGCTTCGTCGACGTCGAGCTGCTTGCGGATCCAGCCCAGGTCGTGGTTGCCCACCGCCGTGCCGGTCACGATCAGGAAGCGCTCGGCGGCAAGGCGGGTGACCGTGAAGTCGGTCTCGATCCCACCCCGTTGATTGAGCATCTGGGTGTAGACCACCGCGCCGATCGCTCGATCGACGTCGTTGGCGCACAGCCGGCCCAGGAAGGCCGCCGCGCCCGGACCGGCGATCTCGATCTTGGCGAAGCTCGACTCGTCGAACAGCCCGGCCGTCGTCCGGGTCGCCAGGGCCTCGGCCCCGATCGCCCGGGACCAGTGCTGGCCGGCCCAGCCACGGGGCCGCCAGTCGTCCTGGCCGGCTGCCTCGTTGGAGGCGAACCAGTTCGGCCGCTCCCAGCCCGACTTCTCGCCGAAGACGGCACCCAGCTCAGCCAGCCGGCTATAGGCGGGCGAGAGGCGCAACGGGCGGCCACTCTCGCGCTCCTCGTTGGGATAGTGGATGTCGTAGTAGTGGGCGTAGACCTCGATCGTCCGGGCCAGGGTGTAGGCCTGCGAGCGGTACTGGGCGCCGAACCGCCGGATGTCCATCTTCCACAGGTCCAGCTCGGGCTCACCGTCCACGATCCAGCTGGCCATCTGCCTGCCGATCCCGCCGGCGCCGGCAATGCCGTGGGCGCAGAACCCGGCGGCGACGAAGAAGCCGCGCACGTCACTCTCGCCCAGGATGAACTCGTTGTCCGGGGTGAACGCCTCGGGGCCGTTGATCATCCGGTTGACCCCGGCGTCGGCAATCGGCGGCACCCGGTGGACCGCGCCGTCCATGATCTCGGCAAAGCGCGGCCAGTCCGGGGCCAGGAGCTTGCCGTTGAAATCGGGCGGCACGCCGTCCAGCGACCAGGGTGCCGGGTTGCGTTCGTAGCCGCCCATGCACAGGCCGCCGACTTCCTCCCGGAAATAGCACAGGTTGTCCGGGTCGCGCATCGTGGGCAGGTTGGGCGTCACCCCCTCGATTCGCTCGGTGAACAGGTACTCGTGGGCCATCGGGATGATCGGGACGTTGACCCCGGCCAGGCGTCCGATCTCGGGCGAGAACATGCCCCCGGCATTGACCACCACGTCCGTCCGGATCGTGCGTCGTTCGCCGGCGTGCTCCACCTGGACGCCCGTGACCCGGCCATCAACGACGTCGATCGCGACGACCCGGGTGGCCGTCTCGATCCGCGCTCCCCGGGCCCGGGCACCGGCGGCCAGGGCAAGGGCCAGGCCGGATGGGTCGAGCCAGCCGTCGGTCGGCAGGAAGACGGCCCCGAGGACGCCATCGATCGACATCAGCGGGAAGAGCGCCTGCGCTTCGGCCGGGCCGATCAGCTCCAGGGGCAGGCCGAATGTCTTGGCCCAGCCGGCCTGCCGGGTGAGCTCTTCCATCCGAGCGGGCGTCGAGGCCAGGCGAAGCGAGCCCACTTCGTGCCACGACGGATCGCTGCCGGTCTCCGCCAGGAGCCGCCGATAGAGGGCGACGCTGTCCATCATCATCCTGGTCAGGGTGACGCTCGAGCGGAGCTGGCCGACCAGGCCGGCCGAGTGAAACGTGGAGCCAGAGGTCAGCTCGGCCCGCTCAACCAGCACGATGTCCCGCCAGCCGCGCTCGGCCAGGTGATAGGCGATGCTCGTGCCACCCACGCCGCCGCCGATGATCACCGCCTGAGCCTGGTCCGCGCGCTCCTCCACTGCCGATTGATTGATCACGGCTGGCTCGCTGCGGCCTCCTGGGCACGCAGGTTGGCGCCCGCCGTCAGCGCCCGGGTGCCGCCCGACTCGAGCAGACGACGGCCCTCGACCAGCTCGAAGTGCATCGTGTCCGATTCACCAGCCCAGGCAACCCCCAGCTCGAAGCCCCGGCTGACCATCGCCTTCATGAAGGCGAGGTTGAAGCCGTGGATATCGCTCCACTTGCCGGCCTTGGCCTCGGCCTCGCCGCCGGTCTCAGCATCAGGCGTAAACATTCCACCGCCACGGGTCCCGGACATCATCCCCAGCAGCTGGGTGATCGCCGGATCGCGCACATCGGCGGCCTTGAATACGAACCCCTCGGCGTTGGTCTGAAGAGCCTCCTTGGCGCCCTTCAGGTTGAGCCACTTGATCTTCTCGTCAATCAGGTCGGCAACCGCCTTCTCGCCCTTCTTGCGGGAGCCCGCGTCGATACCGCCGCCGAGGGTGGTCACTGTCGACTCCCGGTACGCGGTGCGCTCGGCGAGGGTGGTGGCATTCGTGGCGACGGCGGCGTTGAGGTCGGCCAGGGGCTTCGCCACCGAGGCGACCTTGTCCGTCGAGGCCGTTGCTTTCGCGGGGAAGCGAACCACCGCCGTGTGGAGCGCCGCGACTGCGGCGGCCGACACGGGCGTGGGCCGGAGGGCCGTAACGGGCTTCGGCTCGAGAACGGCGCCGGGCAGAACGGCTCCGAGCGAGGCCTTGGCAGCAGCCAGGCTGGCCACCACCGCATCGGCCCTGGTCCTGGTTGCGTCGAGGTCCGTGGCCCAGTCGGTGGACGCAGCAGGCAGGGTGGCCGTGCCCGGGGCGGCCAGCCACGCCTTGGCGGCGTCGACCCTGGCGGCGAGCGCCTGCACCTGGCGCTGGATCTCCACGATCTCGGCCAGGATCCGCCGGGCGGATCGTTCCAGCCCGCCCTGCTTGACCCGCAGCGCCGCCCCCTTGTCCCGGAGCTCCTTGAACCCGAAGGTGCCCATCAGCTGGGTCAGGTCCACGTTCTTGTCGGCGGCTTCCTTGTCGATCTTGGCGATCTCGACGTCGAGCAGCCTGGTCCACGGCTCGAAGATCTTGCCGAGCTGGGCCTCGGCATCCTTCTTCTTCTCATCGAACGTGGCGATCGCGGCCGTCAGCGCGTCGGCGGCGGCCGTTACGTCGGCCTTCTTGGCCCTGTTCGCCTGCAGCCGGCCAAGCCGCCACCGGGCGGTCGAGACCGCCGCCCGGGCGACCTCGACCTCGCGCAGCGGGGCGAGGCTGGTCTCGGGCAGGTCCGTCTTGAACTTGTCCGAATCGGCCTTGAGCCGGTTGTACTCGGACTCGATTCGATCCAGGAACGCTTGTGACTCGCTGGCCGTGGCCTTCCCCTGGCCCATCTTCTCGATCAGGTCGAGGCGCTGGGTGACGCCCTTCTGGAGGTCAAAATGGGGGGTCCCGCCGGTCACGGTCTTGAACAGCTGGATCAGCCGAGGATCCTTGATGTGGGGCAACGCGGCGGCTTTCCAGTCAATCGCGAAGCCGGTCGCATGGGTAAACCAGCCGGCTGACAGGCCCTGCGGATGCAGGTGATCGCCGCGCAGGCCAAGGGCCACGTCGGTCTGGGGCATCGGCGAGTTCTGGGCCTTGAGGTCGGCCTGTGCCTCCAACAGCCGCTCGCGGGTGGAGATGTGCGCCCACAGCGGATAGCTCGTGTCGTTGTCCATCGGCTCAATCTCGCCGAAGTGCGTCTGGGTCGCGGCGTCGCTGCCGAAGAGCCAGCGCATCGTGTTCATGAAGGTGATCCGGTTGGCGGTCCGTTGGGCAAGGCGTTTGTTGACCTCGGCGACCGGGAGCTTGGCCAGGATGTCATTCGAGAACGTGTCGATCTGGGTCTGGATGGCGCCCGGGAGACCGTCGATCCAGTCGATTGCCGGGGGAGCCGGGGCTGCCGCCGCGGGGGCGGCGGGCTGAGGCGGCGCTGGGACCGACCCAGGACCTGCATCGCGGGCGACCATGATCCGGCTGACCACGGCCTGGTTGCCGGCGAGGCGCTGCAGGTCCACCGCCTCGTCGGGCCGCATCTCCGTCCCGGGCTCGGCGCCCCGGCGGATCGACGCAGGCTGAAGCGCCTGGTCCTCGGGATCGTCTCGGCGCGCCGGGCGGCTCCGGCGCTGCATGGAGCGAACTGCGTCAACCATCATTCGATGATAGAGATCCCGGGCGCTCGTGGGACGCTGTTCGCAACCGCCGAACCAGTCACGAGGTCGCTCAGGCGCCGGCGGCGTCGTGCAGGGAGCGCTCGAAGCCCGGCGTGGCGGCGTTGGTCAGGAGCCGGTCGAAGTGCTCGCTGGCGTAGCCCACGAAGTCGACGTCGAGGGTGCTGACGCCCTGCTGCAGGACCGCCCACATCGCCTCGCGGAAGTCGGACACGATCCGCATCAAGGTCAGCCGCGCCAGCCGGTCCGGGCGAGCCGGGCCGCCGTCATACGCCTCCAGCAGGATCCGGTCCTCGGCCGGGGTGAGGCTGTGGTTGACGCTGAAGTTGCCCAGGTCGAAGAACGGGTCGCCCATCCCCGCGTACTCCCAGTCCACGATTCGGATCCGTTTGCCGTCGTCGATGAAGTTGCCATTGAGCAGGTCGTTGTGGCAGGGCTGAAGATCCAGCGGATTGCTCAGCAGGGCAAGCTCAATCCGCCGGCCCACGGCGCTGGCCAGGCCGTACTCGATCGGGATGGGGACACCCCGGGCACTGGCCAGAGCTCGATAGGCCTCGACGATACGGAGCGGGATGAACAGGCCCGGGATGGCTGGGCCCTGGTGGAATCGGCGGATCGAATCGACCACCCGGCGGATCGTCTCGGGCTGATGGACCGCCTCGTCGCTGACCGGTGAACCAACGATGAAGCGGGTCACGAGGAGGCCCTCGGGTCGGATGAAGGCGGTCACCTCGGGCCCCACGCCCACCCCAGCAGCGGCGACCGTGGCGGCCTGCTCCACCTCCCGGCTGATCCCCAGCAGATGGGTGTCATTGCCGGCCAGCCGGATGACGTAGCGCTCCGTCTCGCCGCCGACCTCAACCAGGAAGTTGCGGTTGGTGATCCCACCCGACAACGCCGTCAAGGTCAGCAGCCGTCCGGCCAGCTCGGGCACGCGCTGCATCGCCGCGACCAGCTCGTCGTGTCGTTCGCCGGTTGTAGCCGTCCCATCTTCGGTCATCGCAGCCCCTCAGCCCGGTTGCCCGCGGACATGTCGACGGCGCGGCAATGCTCGCCGCGCCGTCGTTCAACTAGCCGTGTTGTGCGATCAGGCGATCGCGACTTCACCCGTCGCGGCATCAGCCTCGGCCGCTGCCGAATCGAGCTTGCCCCGGCCGGAGACCACGTAGTAGATCGCACCCACGACCACGATCAGGACAAGGGTGAACTCGAACAACGGGATCGGCGGCAGCCAGGAGACGGTCTGCCCGCCCAGGAAGGTCAGGGTGTTCAGCAACGGGTTGGTCAGGTCGCGGAAGTTGTAGGCCACCGCAGCCGCGCTGCCCGACGCCGGGATGGTGTAGGTCATCGAGCCCAGGGCACCGAACATGCTCGAGCTCCACAGGGCGAAGTTGATGATCATGGCGCCGCCCCAGACGAGCGCGACGACATTGATGATCGTGCCCCACGCGCCAAGCTTGAACCAGGCGCCCTTGTGCGGCCATCCCTTGACCCGGGCAGTGAGCACCCCCAGGTTGCACAGGAAGTAGCTCGTGTAGATGAGGCCCGTGGCCCCCACGGCCAGGGTTGCCGGGCTGTCGCTGACGAGGAGGGGGATCGCCGCCAGGACGCCCACCGCCACGGCGGCGTTGGCCGGGGTCTTGAACTGCTGGTTGACCTTGGCCCAGACACGGCCCAGGGGCATCCGCTGGTCGCGGCCCATGGAGAACATGAGCCGGGTCGTCGCGCCCTGGATGGCCATGGTGCACACGTAGACCGCAAAGAGGATGACCGCCAGGTAGACCCGGCCGAAGTCCTGCATGTTGGCGATGATCGTGTCGCCGATCGGCAAGCCGAATGCCTGGGCGCCGGCGATCTCGCCGGGCAGGTCCTTGAACGACAGGATGATCGCGAGCAGGAACACCGCTCCGACCGCTCCCGACAGGAGGATCGCGGCAATGATCCCGCGCGGAGCCTGGCGACTCGCGTCGACGGTCTCCTCGGCGAAGGTGCCGGCCGTGTCAAAGCCATAGACCACGAACAGCGACATGAACATGGCGACGAGGAAGACAGCCGTGAAGCTGCCACCCGGCTGGTTCTCGAGACCCGCCGTCTGGGTCAGGACCGAGATGGGCTGGTGGTTGAAGAAGATCAGCAGGATCACGCCGAAGACGAGCATTCCAACGATCTCGGCAGCAACGCCCAGGTTGTTGATGATCGACAGGAGCCGAACCCCGAAGGCGTTGATCAGGGTGGTGCTGATCAGGGTGATGACCGCCCAGAAGACCAGGTTGTTGCCGATCCCGATCGGTGATGGGCCCGACAGGGTAAAGCCGAAGATGCTCGACAGCACGAGGGGCACCGTTGCCGCGACTGCCGTGACCGTCAGGACGCCGGCCCAGAAGTAGATCCAGCCGGTGAAGAAGCCAAGCGTACGGTTGGACAGCCGCTTCGACCACTGGTAGATCGAGCCGGCGACCAGGAAGTGGCTGGCCAGCTCGGCAAAGTTGAGGGCAACAAAGAGCTGGCCGATGATGACCAGGGGCCAGGACCAGAAGAACGACGGCCCGCCGATTGCGAGCCCCAGGCCGATGAGCGTGTAGGTTCCGGTCGAGACGCTGATGTAGCTGAACGCGACCGCGAAGTTCGACAGGAAACCAAGCGAGCGCTTCAGCTCCGGCTTGATCCCCAGGCTCTGCAGGTGCGCATCGTCGCGCGCCGCCTGATCCGCCGCACTGGTTGGACCCGACACGAACAAATCCTCCTCTTGTGCCACGCGTCGACTGGGGGACGTCGCGCGGGCCCCTGACCCATGGATGAGCCGCGAGGAATCACTGGGCAATCACGATCCGGCTCCCTCACCGGACATGCTGGCCCGCAGGATAGGTGGGGTGCGGTACAGAGTCAACGAGGATTCGCACAGGATGATGCTCGGTTGCGACTCGGTCGCGTCCCTGCCGACCGCGCCGTGCGGGCGCGCGGCGCGGGCGCGGCGCGGGCGGGTAGGCCATTTTTCGTGACATTTACCGCCCCCAGCCGCCGTATGGTCGCTGGCGCCCGGATTCCACGGACCGCCGCGCCATTCAGACCATGGACGGTCGATCTTTGTGCTCATGTTCCGCGAGAGACGGCAGCCGGACCCGCTCGCGCCGGCCACGACCCGCCATACGACGGCTGGGAGCGGTAAGTGGCAGGAACATGAGGCCGGCGATCGGACCCGAGGGCAGGCGACTCCAGGCCCGAACCTGGCGCGTTCGCATCGGATAGGCCCCGTTCAAGACGGGCGCATGGGCACTGACCCGACGACGCTGGGTGCGATCCTCCGGGAAGACGAGCAAGCGGCCAATTGAGACAGGCTTCCAACCGAACGAAGGGACAATCGCCCGCGACAACCGAGTCTTCTCGTCGTGCTTCCGTAGTGTTTCCTCGACCGAGGCGAGTTCGGTCTTGATCTCGATCACCAGTAGAATCCTGGTCCGCGGATGCCAGGCAAGCAGGTCGATCGAGCCCCGTTCGCCCCATTCCGAGTAGGACACTTCAGCGCGGGTCAGCCAACCGTGGCTCTCGAGCCACCGGATGCAGGCGCCCATGAGTGCCGCATGACGCTCGTCCACGAGCCTGTCGGCGTTGGCGCCAAGCCCACCAATTGCGCCGTCGAAGCTCAGGCCGAAGGCCGACACAGCCCGCCGAATCGTGCCGACGCTCAGCCCGTTGAGTCGACCGAGCTCCAGGTCCGATACGACCGATTGGCCAAGCCCGGCTCGGCGTGCCAGATCAATCTGTCGCCAGCCACGGCGCTGCCTGAGCACCCGAATGAGCCGGCCAACTCTGCCATCGTCCATGCCTGGAGGATGGCCAAGGCTCCTTACCTGACCATTGGCAGGCGGCAAATTGTCAGATACCGCCCCCAGCCGCCGTATGGTCGTTCGAGCAGTCCTGGGGATGGGTTGTCACTCGCGGCTCAACGGGTTCGCGCTTGGAATCGCCTCAATCCAGGCGGGACGCGGCCGCTCGAAGCCCTCAACCGACCATAGCGCGGCTCCGAGCGGTAGGTGTCAGTAACCGGGCGGGCGGGCGGGCTCAGATCCCAACCGCGCCGGCGCCGTGCTGCCGGGACCGCGCATGGCGCGCTGCGGGCCGCCCGGCTGCCGCGAAGCCACGGGCCCGAGGCGCTGCCGCGCCACCGCGCGCCCCGCCACGGCCCCTCGATCAGGGCTTGGCGAGGGCCTCGCGAACGGCATCGGGGGCGGGGCGGTGATGGACGACCGGCTTGATGTAGCGGTCGACCATGTCGCGCGTCCCGAGCACGGCCAGCTCCTTGAACAGGAACGCGATCTTGGCGGCCTGATCGGCCAGGATCTGGTCCTTGACGGCCAGGTCCCACAGCTCGCGCTTGAACGGCCCGATCGACTTCTTGCGGCTGGTGTACACGAATTGCTCGTCGGTCTGGTCGGCCTTGCGCTCGTCGGCGAGGGTGGCGTAGCACCAGCCATCGATTGCCTTGGTCAGCTCGGCCGGGAACGCCGGGTTGTCGTAGAGGGCGTTCTGGAAGCCGGTGGCCAGGTGGATCTCGGCCGTCTCGACCGCCGGGAAGTGGTGGAACAGCTCGTCGGGCAGGGTGCTGGCGCCGTGCTGGACTGCTCCGGCCAGGCCGTATTCGCGGGCCACTTCGCCCAGCCGCCGGATCACCTCGAAGTCCAGCTTGACCGCGGCGATCGAGCCGTCCGGGAGCGGCACGCCACCGTGGCTGGTGCCGGTCTGGAGGCTGACCTTGCTGATCCCGATCGCTCCCGGTCGGCGCCGCTCGAGGTCCGCCCGGAATCCGTCGAGGTAGGCTCGCAGCTCGGCCTCGGTCGAATTCTGCTTGCCGACCTCGCCGATCTCGCCGCCGACGCTGATCGTGATCCCGGCCGGTTCGAGGTCGCGAATCAGGGCTGTCAGCTCAGCCGCTCGCTCGTAGTTCTCACGCTGCTCCAGGTCGACATTGGGCTGGGCCAGGTCGACCAGGGTGGAGCTGTCGATGTCGATATTCCGGTAGCCCACGCTGATCGCCTGGCGGCAGGCGCCCCGGATCTCCTCGGTCATCTTCTCGGGATCGACCTTGTACTTGGCGGCATTGAATTGGTAGTGATCGCCCTGGATGAAGACCGGGTGCTGCCAGTTCGCGGCAATCGCGCCGGCCAGGACGCTGGTGGCGTACTCGGCTGGACGCTGGAAGGTGTAGGTCTGCTCGCTCCGGGCGAGCTCCAGGATGACCGTCCCGACCCCACCGGCGGCGGCCGTCTCGAAGATGATTCGGGCCATGTCGAAGGTCTGCGCGCGGAGGTTGATCGCGGGCACGGTGAACCCATGGACCTCACCGCGCGAGCGGGCCAGGTACAGGTCCTGGATGCTGGCTGAATGAGCGCCCAGCTCCAGGCTGGCCTCCCAGACGAGCCAGCGGGCCACCTCGATCGTCGCGTCATCCGTCGAGAAGGCCGACGTCCAGGCGAGGTCGCGAATGGTGCTCGTCCGGAAGATAGCCGGGTCGCTGATCACCAGCCGGCCAGCAACCACGGCGGCGGCCGGCTGAACCAGGCCGAGGACTTCGGCGACCGAGGCTGCGACTGTGGGCATGGTGGTTCTCCGAGTGAAAGTTCGTAACAGGTGGACGGAAGCGGACAGCGGAACCCTGATTCTAGTCGTCCGTCAGTTGCGCCGGTGCTCCGTGCGACCGCGGACGAAGTCGACCAGGACGTACTCGCCCAGGTGCTCCGGTTCGGCGTAGAAGGCCCGGCCACGATTGAGCCGAGTGATGTGGGCCACGAACTCGGTCAGCGCCCGGGATCGTTCCAGCATGAAGGTGTTGATCGTGATCCCGGCCTTGGTGCAGCGCTGGACCTCGCGCAGGGTCTCCTGGATCGTGCGCCGGGTGGGCGGGTAGTTGAACTCCACCTGGCCATCCTGGAAATGGGCCGTCGGCTCGCCGTCGGTGATGACCACGACCTGGCGATTGGCGGCCCCGCTGCGGGCCAGGATGCGGCGGGCGAGGAGCAGGCCGTGCTGCAGGTTCGTCCCGTACTCATAGCCGTGCCACGACAGCTCGGTCAGCGTGCCCGGCCGGATCTCGCGGGCGTAGTAGGCAAAGCCGATCACGGTCAGGTCGTCCCGCGGGTACTGCGTCCGGATCAGCGTGTCGAGGGCAACGGCCACCTTCTTGGCCGCCACGAAACAGCCGCGCAGGAGCATCGACCGGCTCATGTCGACAAGCAGGACCGTGGACGTCCGGGTCGACTCCTCGCTGCGATGGACGGCGAAGTCGGCCGGGTCCAGCTTGATCGAGCGCGATCCGGGGGCGTTCTCGGACCGGGCCAGGGCATTGGTCAGGGTTTCACGCAGGTCCAGGTCGAATGCGTCGCCGAACTCGAACGGCTTGGTCCCGTCGCTCCGCTCGCCGCCCCGGCCGGCCCGCTCGATCCGGTGCTCGCCGAAGGCATCCCGGCGAAGCCTCGCGAACAGGTCGTTGAGGACCTTCTGGCCGATCCGTCGGCTGCCCCGTGGGGTCAGCTCGAGGTGCTCGCCATCGCGGGTCAGGTAGCGCGCTGCTTCCAGCCGGGCGGCAAGGTCGTCAAGCAGGTCCAGGTCGCGCGCCGCGTCCTCGCCGGCCAGCTCGCTCAGCTCGGCCCGGTCGATCGCTGCCAGGTCGCCCGGCCCATCAACCCCGTCGATCTGCCCCTCGAGGGCCTCCAGGCGACCGAGCGTCTCAAGCTGGCCCAGCGCCCCCTCCAAACCGAGCTCCTCTGCCCCGCTGAACCGAAACCGTTCGCCCAGTCCGCCGGGCAGGACCTGGTCGAGCGTCGCCGCCAGCTGGGCCAGGTCCCAGCGCAGTCGGTCGTCACGAAGCAGGCCGTCGATGAGCGAGTTCAGCTCGGAGCGCTGGGCCGCGGTCAGCGATCGCAGCAGCGACTGCATCGCCGACATCCGCTGAGCCAGCTGCTCGATGATGTCCTGGACCGTGCTGGCCCCCGGAAAGAAGCTGCCGTGCTGGGCAAGGAACCCGGCCGGGTCCGGCTCGGCACCGGCCAGGTGCTGCTGGAGGAGCTGGTCGAGGTCGCGGACCATCGCCCGGTTGGCCGCCAGGTCGTCTGGGCTCATACCCCGGACCGCATCGGCCATGCCCGCCGCATAGCGATCCAGGACCGAGCGGCGCAGGCGCTCGACCAGGGCCTCGAAACGCTCGCGCGCTGGGGTGTCGAGGAAGTCGTACTCCTCCAGGGCCCGGATCTGGTCGCCCAGGTCGTCGGGCAGGGCGTCCAGCCGGTCGAGCCGCCGGGCGACCGTGTCACGCAGGAGGTTGGCCAGCTCCGGGGTTGGCGCCTGCTCAGCACCCACGTCGGCCAGCCGCCGGTCGATTCCCTCGCGCTCGGCCTGGACGATCGCCTTCAGCTCGGCCCGGACGTCGCCCAGGACATCGCCCAGCCGGTAGCGGTTGAGGAGCTCCTCGCGACGCGCCCGAAGGCGTTCGCGGAGGGCCTCCAGCCCGGGCAGGTCCGGCCGGGAGGCATCCCCGGAGCGCCAGCCCCGTTCGAGCAGGCGCTGCAAGGCGTCACCGAGATCGCCATCGGCCATCACGTCGTCGGCCAGGGCGTCGATGATCTCGTCGGCAGATAGGTCGGCAACCTGCTGGCTGCCGTCCCAGCGGCCGAAGCGCGCCTGCCGGACGAGCGTGCCCGCCGAATCCGGACCGGGCCCAGCCGGCGCTGTCCGGGCTGGGCGTGGCTCGTCCAGGTCGCGCCGGTCGGGCGTCCAGTGGCTCATCGACGGTAAGTGACGGCGCCGCCCAGCCGGTCCTTGTTCAGGCGCCGGGCCAGGTGCAGCCCCTCGAGCAGGAACTCGATGGCCGAGGCGACCAGGGCGGCCTCCGCCTGCGGTCCCAGGCCACCACCACCGGCCAGGACGCCCGTCCGGCGGACCGCCTCGGCCAGGCCCGGCACGTCGGCCGCCCAGCGCACGTATTCCGCGGAATGGACGCGGTCGCCCGTTTCCAGGGTGAGCCCATCCTCGAAGGCTGCGACCAGGCCATCGAGCTCATCGATCGCGACCCGCCGGTTGAACGTGGCGTACACCGCCTTGGTGATCAGGCGCTCGACAATCCGGTCCTCGGGCGACTCGTCGCCGGCCGTCTCGAGCTCGATCTTGCCCGACGTGGAGGCGACCACGGCGGCCAGGTCACTGATCCGGGGCGCGCCGGCCGGCTCGCCCAGACGGACGGCCCGCTTCAGGGCGGCCGCCTCGAGGACCTCGAGATTGGCCACCGAGACCCGCACGCTGACCCCCGAGCGCTGGCTGATCTCGCCCGAGCGCCGGGCCAGGTGGGTCAGCTCGGCCACGATCTCCTCGATGAACGGCGGGACGTGGACCGGCGGGACACCCTCCTCGGGTGGGAACGCGAGCTTCTCCTGGCGGACGATCGCGATCTCGTCCTCGAGCGTGCGCGGGTAGTGCGTCCGGATCTGGGAGCCGAGACGATCCTTGAGCGGGGTGATGATTCGGCCCCGGCTGGTGTAGTCCTCGGGGTTTGCGCTGGCCACCACGAACAGGTCCAGGGGCAGGCGGATCGTGAAGCCGCGGAC
>JBBRIV010000015.1:0-20650 GCA_038220425.1 Candidatus Limnocylindrales bacterium | reverse complement strand
AGGGCAGCGCGCCGGAGCCATCGCCCCGGTAGACGCAATCACCGCGGTTGTGGGTCATCGTGACGTGGCTGATCTCGATTCCAGTGCTGCCGTCGATCCAGAAGCCGTGCTCGAACTCGTGGTTCGGGTCGTAGGTTCCGGGATGCGGATTGGCCCCCTGGACGGTCATCGACTCGAACGTGATCCCGTGCGACGCGCGGACGTTCCAGTTGCGCCGGTTGGCCGAGGTGTTGGTCGTGGCGTAGATCGTCGCGCCGTTGCCGTTGAAGGTCAGGTTCGAGCGATTGGTGATCGTCAGGATCCCCTCGCTCCGGTAGCGGCCGTGGGCCTTGAACACGATCGTCGAGCCGTTGGGGACCGAGGCGATGAACTTGTTCAGGGCGTTGGTGACGTCGGTCCCGCCGCTGGCATCGATCGTGGTCGGAACGGCGTAGCCCTTGACGCTGGGCGGCGGCGGGGTCGGCCGAGGAGTGGGCGTGGGCGCCGGCGTCGGGCGCGGCGTGGGATCTGACGTCGGACCGGGCGTGGGCTGGGCCGTTGGCTGGCCGGTCGGGAAGGGCGTCGGATCAGCCACGGGCGGAGCGGTCGGGTCGACCCCGATGATCGGCAGCCCGGTCGCACCGGGCGCTGGGGTTGAACCTGCCAGGCCGGCCGGTCCGGGGGTACCGGCGATCCGTGTAGAACCGGGCGAGTCGATCAGCCCGAGACCCGGCTGGCCGTCGGCAGGGTTGCTCGCCGGACCGGGCGTGATGAACTGCGCGGCGGCGACCGGCAGGGCCACGACGAAAGCGATGAGGAGGGCCGCGCCGGTGGCCCGTCGAAGGCCGGGCCGGTCGCGCCGGGATCGACCCGGGGTGGGCTGGGCGTGCTCGCTCACCCAGCTATGACCGTTCCAGAATGACATCCGATCGTGACTCCATTCGGCAACCCGGCTGACTCAGGGAGTCCCGTGGCTTTGCGGCCCCGCCTCGCGACGGGTGTGCTAGTTCGCGGATCGCGCTGATGGATGCGGCCGGAGGTGTGCCAACCGAGGAAATCGGGGGGCCGCGTCGGGCAAGTATCGCCTAGCGCGCCGAACCGTGTCTGTAGCCGCTTGGTCCGCCGCGCCGGCCGGCGCACCACCGGGTCCGGTGCGCTCCGGTCGGGCAGGGTGGAGTCTTGTGGGGTGCCTGGTCACGGTCCTGGCCCTTGCCCATGCGGGCCGGCCCGAGGCACGCTAAAGTCCTCCTCCCGCCCCTTCTCGAGGACCCATGACCGGCGCTCCAGACGCTCCTGCGACCCCGCTGTTCACGGTCTTCACCGGCACGCGCAACCGGGCCCATACCCTGCCCCGGGTGTACGACAGCCTGCGCCAGCAGACGTTGCGCGACTTCGAGTGGCTGATCGTCGACAACGAATCGACCGACGGCACGCGCGAGCTGGTCGAAGGCTGGCAGGCCGAGTCCGACTTCCCGATCCGCTACCTGTGGCACGAGAACCGGGGCAAACATGGCTCCCAGAACCGGGCCGTCGGCGAAGCCCATGGCCAGCTCTTCCTGACCCTCGATTCGGACGATCCGTGTGCGGCCAACGCGCTCGAGCGGTTCAGCTTCCACTGGCACGCGATCCCGGCTGACCAGC
Organism: Candidatus Limnocylindrales bacterium; assembly: GCA_038220425.1. Lineage (GTDB taxonomy): Bacteria > Chloroflexota > Limnocylindria > Limnocylindrales > CSP1-4 > Palsa-1033. The sequence goes on along the minus strand of JBBRIV010000015.1, from coordinate 19,030 downwards.
GCGATCGTTTCTCGGGGGTCACCAGCCACACCCTGGACAGCGACGGCCAGATCCAGGGCACGCCCTTCCCGTTCGACCCGACCGACTCGGATTCGCTCGAGATTCGCTACCGCTACCATGTGGCCGGCGAAAAGTGGGGCTTCCAGCGAACGGACGTGATGCGCGAGTTTCCGCTGCCCGAGATCCCTGGCTACGCCGGGCTCATGCCGTCCTCGATCACCTGGGCGGCGATCGCCCGGAAGTACCGGATGCGCTTCGTGAATGAGGCCCTCAAGACCTGGTCGGGCGACCAGGCCGGCAGCCTGAGCCGGCCGGAGAATCGCCTGGGCGACGCACCCGGCGCGCTGCTCGAGGCCCAGGAGACGATCAACCACGACCTGCGCTGGCTGCCCCGGGCACCTCGCCGGTTCTACCTCAAGGCAGCCAAGTTCAGCCGCAGCGCGTTCCACCTTGGGGTGGGCCTGCCCGGCCAGGCTCAACGCCTGACCTCGTGGCCCACCCGGCTGCTGTGGCTGGCGGCCCTGCCGGTGGGCTTCGGGGTGTATCTCGCCGAACGTTACCGGTTCGCCCGCTACCTGCCCGGTCCGGCCGAGCGGAATATCGGCCGGTGAGCGCCGCTCCCACCCGCACGGATGTCGCGATCCTGGGCACGGGCATGGCTGCCATGGGCGCGGCTCACCGCCTCGCGGCCCAGGCCGTTGCCTTCAGCACCTTCGACAAGGCGGACCATATCGGCGGCCACACGGCCACCTATGGCGCGCCCGGCGGCTTCCTGTTCGACGATGGTCCGCACGTCTCGTTCACCAAGGACGAGCGGATCCAAGCGATCCTGGCCGAGCAGCTCGACGGGCGCTATGAGACCGTCCAGATGTTTGTCGACAACTACTGGCACGGCCATCTCATGAAGCACCCGGTCCAGAACAACCTGCACGGCCTGCCGACCGAGCTGATCGTCGACGTCATCCGGGACTTCGCCGCGGTCCACGCCGCCCCGGCCGGTGCCATTGGCGACTATGCCGATTGGCTGGAGGCCGCCTACGGGACGACCTTTGCCCGGACCTTCCCGAGCGTCTACGGCTTGAAATACCACACCATCCCGCCCGAGCTGATGACCACCGAGTGGCTGGGCCCGCGGATGTACCGGCCCAGCCTGGACGAGGTCCTGCGCGGTGCGCTCGAGGCGTCCACGGCCGACGTCCACTACGTCACCCATTTCCGCTACCCGGCCGAGGGTGGCTTCGAGTCGTACCTGCGGCCGTTCTGGACGAACCACCCGCCGCTCCTGGAGCACGAGCTGACCGGCTTCGATCCGGCGAACCGAGTGCTCCGCTTCGGCGACGGCAGCTCGGTCCAGGCGGGCGAGGTGATCTCGTCGATCCCCCTCACGGACCTCGTGCCGCTGATCGACAGGGTGCCTCCGGACGTGCTGGCCGCCGCCGGCCGGCTGGCCTTCAGCACCGCCCTGGTGATCGATGTCGGGGTCGACCGGGCCGATCTCTCGACGGCCCACCTGCGCTACTTCTACGACGAGGACATCGTCTTCGCCCGGCTCAACTTCCCGCACATGCTGTCGCCCCGGACGGCGCCCGAAGGGATGGGCTCGGTCCAGGCCGAGATCTACTTCTCGGACAAATACCGCCCGCTGACCGAGCCGGTCGAGTCGCTCGTCGAACGCACCGTGGCCGACCTGCACCGGGTGGGGATCCTCCGGGAGCGTGACCGCCTGCTCGTCCGGCGGGGCCGGCTGGTCCGCCACGCCAACGTGATCTACGACAAGGATCGGACCGAGGCGCTGGCCGTGGTCCATGGCTGGCTGGACAGCATCGGTCTGCGGTACTGCGGCCGTTACGGCGACTGGGACCACTCGTGGACCGACGAGGCCTTCGCCAGCGGCGAGCGGGCGGCTCAGGCGGTTCTCGCCGGGCGCTAGGTTCCGGCCAGCCGGCTGACGATCCGGGCCGCCGCGTCCACGTTGTGGCCCAGGTGCCAGTAGCTCAGCCCAAACCGCTCGCGGCGCTCCTGGAGGAGCTCCACGCAGCGCTCGACCGAGCCGACCAGGACCGCCGGCGAATCCTCGACCAGGCGCGGATCGGCACTGAGCGCCGCGGCGAAGCTGGAGCGGGTCGCCGCCGCTGATCGCTTCGAGTCCTCCAACTGGGTCAGGTACACGCTGAACTGGAGCTCCACGTCGGACGCCGGCCGGCCCACCCGTTCGAGCTCCGCGCGGACCCAGCCGATTTTCTCGGCGACGGCTTCGGCGGCCAGGTCGCCCGCGGCCCCGGCGTCGATCCCGGCCGGGTCGAGCCGGGCATGGATGCCCACGATGTCGGCCTCCCGGGCGGCGAGCCGGAGGAGGCGCGGGCCGCCGCCGCCGACCAGGATCGGCGGGTGGGGGAGCTGGACCGGCCGCGGCAATCCGGCCAGGTTGGCCAACTGGTAGTGCTGGCCGTCGAAGGTGACCGGTTCGGGCCCGAACAGCCCCTTGAAGACGGCCAGTGCCTCGGCCAGCCGCTCGATCCGGGTTCCGATGGGCGCCATCGGCAGCCCGCTTGCCGCGAAGTCGGCGGCCAGCCAGCCGGTGCCCAGGCCCAGCTCCAGCCGGCCGCCGGACAGGACATCAATCGTGGCGGCGGCTCGATGGAGCAGGACCGGATGGCGGAACTCGTTGGCCAGGACCAGGCTGAGCAGGCGGAGCCGGCTGGTCGCCATGGCACCTGCGGCCATCGTCGCCAGGGCGTCCATCGACCAGCCCCCGCTGAGGTGCTCGGAGATCGCCACCGAGTCGAAGCCCAGGTCTTCGATCCGCTGCAGCTCGGCGGTCCAGGCCTGCGGGTCCCGCCCGATGGCCGGCATCGGGGCACTGAATCGGAATGGCCGCGGCGCGGTCACCGTCCGGTCGCAAGCTCCGAGCCGCTCTCGGCGCGGATCGCGGTGATGATCTGGTCGATCGTGGTCGCCAGCGGTGTGGCTGGCACGAAGCCGGTCAGCCGAAGGAGCTTGGACACGTCGGGGACCCGCCGGCGCATGTCCTCGAAGCCGGCTCCGTAGGCCGAGTCGTAGTCGAGATGCTCGATCGTGGACGAGCTGCCCGCCTGCGTCCGGATCAGCTCGGCCAGGGCCAGGATCGAGATCTCCGACGGCTGGCCGATGTTGACCACCTCGCCCAGCGCCGCGTCGGTCTGGCCCAGCCGGATGAGCGACTCCACGACGTCATGGACGTTGGTGAAGCAGCGGGTCTGGGAGCCGTCGCCAAACACGATCAGGGGATCGCCGGCCAGCGCCTGGCGGACGAAGCGCGGCGCGACCATGCCGTAGGCGCCGGCCTGGCGCGAGCCGGTCGTGTTGAACAGGCGGGCCACCGTGATCGGCAGGCCGCGCTCCCGGAAGTAGGCCAGGGCCATGAACTCGTCGGTCGCCTTGGACAGTGCATAGAGCCAGCGCGAGATGGAGGTCGAACCGAAGATCGAGTCGTCGGTCTCGCTCAGGCCGTTCCGGTCGTTCTTGCCGTAGACCTCGCTGGTCGACGTGAACACCGTCCGGATGCCCAGCTCGGCCGATCGCTCGAAGACCGCCTCACTGGCGCGCAAATTGGTCTGGAGCGCATCGAGCGGCCGACGGAGGACCTCGAAGACGCCCACCCGGGCGGCCAGGTGGTAGACCAGTTCAGCTCCCGCGAACGCGCGCTCGAACGACGAGCGATCCTCGACCCGGCCCTCGATGACGGTCAGCCGTCCCGGTGCCAGGTGGTCCAGGTGGGCCAGGTTGGCCGGACTGCCGGTCGAGAAGTCGTCGATGACGACCACGTCGTCGCCCTGGCCCAGGTGCCGGTCGACGAGGTGGGAGCCGATGAAACCGGCCCCGCCGGTGATGAGCACGCGCATCGTCAGGTTGCCTCTTCGGTCGGGCTGGCCGAAACGGCCGGGAGCTCCGGGGTTGGGCTGGAACGGCTGGTCAGGAAGAGCTCGAACCCGATCACGGCCAGGCCCGCGGCGCCCGCCCCGACGATCATGGGCAGGGCCGACCCGGCCGATCCGGCCCAGCCTGCGAGGCCGACCAGGGTCAGGCCCAGGCCGTCGACCAGGACGGCCACGCCCACGACGATCGCCAGCATGGCCAGCGGGCCGAAGCCGAGCCGGAGCAGGCGATGGGTGGTGTGGTCGACGCCGCCCCGGAACGGTGACAGGCCGCGTCGCCGGCGGGACAGGACGACCATGGTCATGTCACCCAGCTGGGCCTGCCAGGCGAACAGGATCACCAGCCCGGCGGCCAGGGCGAGGGGCGTCCCGGCCCGGACCGCGTCGCGGGCGAGCAGGACCGATCCGGCGGCGAGGGTGGCTCCCAGCATGAGGCTCCCGGTGTCGCCCATGAATACCCGGGCGGGCGGCCGATTGTAGGCGATGAATCCCAGGCACGCCGCTCCAACGGTGACGCCGAGCACCGCTGCCGAGCCATCCAGCCCGCCCAGGCGGGCGGCCAGGGCCAGGGTCACTGCCGTCGCCGCGGACAGGCTGGCCGCTGATCCATCGGCATTGTCGACCAGGTTGGTGGCGTTGATGACCAGCGGGAAGGCGATCCCGGCTGCCGCGCCGGCGATCAGCCGGAGGAGCGGATCGCTGCCGTCCAGGACGACCAGCGTGAAGACGCTCCCGACCAGGGCCTCGACGAGCAGGCGCAGCCTGGGAGTCAGCGTCTGCAGGTCATCGACGAAGCCCAGGGTAACCATGATCGCGCCGACCCCGATGATCGCCCAGCGGTCCAGGGCGGGCAGGGGTCCCACGAGCAGCCCCAGGCCGACCGCGGCGGCGATGCCCAGGCCGCCCAGGGTGGGGATCGCCCGCTCGCCCCAGCGATCGCGCCGGGGCTTGACGACCATCCCCAGGCGCCGGGCGATCAGCCCGGCAACAGGGATCAGGAGCAGGCTGGCGACCAGTGCCACCGCCGCCGTGAGCACGAACTGGTTCACCGGCCGCGCTCCGCGAGGAGCTCGCGATAGAGCCGGTCGAGGTCATCCACCAGGCGCTCGCCGGCATAGGCCCGGGCACGTTCAGGCGCCGCCTCACCCAGGCGCCGGCGCAGGTCGGGGTCCACGGCCAGCCGGCCCAGCCGGTCGGCGAAGGCGGTCTCGTCATCGGCCGGGACCACGAACCCGGTCAGCCCGTCGAGGACCACGTCGGCGACCCCGCCGACATCGCCGGCGACGGCCGGCCGCCCCGCTGCGGCCGCTTCGATCAGGGCCAGCGGCGTGCCCTCTCGATCACTGGTCAGGGCGACCGCATCCGCGGCCGCGTACCAGGCCGGTGAGTCGGCCTGCCAGCCGGCGAACCGGACTCGCCCGGCCAGGCCGAGCTCGACGACCAGAGCCTCCAGCGCTGGCCGTTCGGCACCGTCGCCGACGATCGCCAGGCGGGCATTGGCCAGCGTGCCGGCCAGGATCGCGAAGGCCCGGATCAGCCGGTCGATCCGCTTGATCGGCACGAGCCGGCCGATCGCCACGACCAGGAATGCCTCGCGCGGCTCGCCCAGGCGCTCGCGGGCCGTGGCCCGGTCGAGCAGGCCGAAGCGGGCCACGTCCAGGCCGAGGGGCACGATCCGGATCCGCTCGGTAGAGGCGATCCGGTGCTCGACCAGCTCGTCGCGCTGGCGCTCGCTCAGGGCGATGACCCGGTCCGTGCGGGCCCCCAGGAATTGCTCGGCCCGGACGATGGCCGCGCTCGAGCGGTCGCCGAAGTAGCCCCCGAAGACGGTTCCGTGGAAGGTATGGATGCGGGCCGCCGAGCTTGTCGCAATCGCCGCGCTGCGGGCGATCAGGCCGGCCTTCGAGAGGTGGCTGTGAATGATCTGGGGTCGGTGCTGGCGGATCGCCTGGGCCACCGTGGCGAACGCCCGGGCGTCCGCGATCGGCCGGATCGGGCGGGCCAGCGACGGCACCCGGCGCATGGGCAGGTCCACGGCCGTGAGGTCCACCTCGACCTCGTCCGGCGCAACCTGGCCATGGAGCAGGAGGGTCTGCCAGCCACGTTCACGGAGACCCTGGTCGGCCAGCAGGACATGGGTGGCCGGCCCGCCCACGTTGAGCCGGGTGATCACCCGCAGGACGCGCGGCTGGCCCTTCTCCGCCCGGCTCAGCGGAGCCCCCGGCGCTCGGCCAGCTCGGTGTACAGCTGGGCATACTCGGCGACCATCCGGTCCATCCCGAACGTTGTCTCGACGTGGACCCGGGCGGCGCTGCCCAGGCGGGCGCGCAGCTCGGGATCGCCGGCCAGCTTGCGCACGGCCCCGGCCAGGGCAACCTCGTCGGCGACCGGAACGAGCAAGCCAGTCCGGCCATCCTCGACCACCTCGACCGTGCCCCCGGCCGCGGTGGCCGCAACCGGCCGGCCGGCGGCGCCTGCTTCGAGCAGGGCGTTGGGCAGGCCCTCGGCCTCGGACGCGGCCACGACCAGGTCGAACGCCTCGACGAGCCGGCGGGCGTCGGGCTCGGGCCCGTTGACCCGCACGATCCGCCCGATCCCGAGGCTGGCCGCCTGGGCCTCGAGGGCCCCGCGCAGGGGCCCGTCGCCGATCAGGACCAGGCGCAGGTTGGGCAGCTCGGCGTGCAGGCTGGCGACCACCCGGATCAGTCGATCGAGACCTTTGACCGCCCGATAGTTGGCCACCGCCCCGGCCACGATGTCCTCGGGTCCGAAGCCCCAGCCGGCCCGGATCGCCGTACGCTCGGCCGGGTCCAGGGGCTGGGCCGGGCTGATCCCATTGCGAATCACCCGCAGCCGGCTCGGTGCGATCCCTTCCCGGGCCAGGGTATCGGCGGCCACCGCCGCCGAGTTCGCCACGAACACGTCGGGCACCCGCCGGGCCAGCCGGTCGAGACCCCGCTCGAGCGGTCCGAAGCGGTCCTTGAACTCGCCCAGGCTGCGCCGTCCGGCGACCAGGATCGGGACCCCGTTGAGGGGCTTGGTCAGGCCGGCCAGGACATAGCCGTGGAACAGCCGGGCATCGACGATGTCGTAGTGGCCGGCCCGCACGGCGCGCAGGTAGCGCCCAAACAGGCGCAGCGAGCGCCCCGCGAGGATCGGGGCCGGCGTTCGTGCCGGTCCCTCGCGATGGGCTCGCCCCAGCACGGCCACCCGCTCGGCGGCCAGCTCGGCGGCCGGGAACAGGGCGCTCCGATTGCCGAAGGCGATGATCCCCACGCTGAACTGATCACGTGACAGGCGTTTGGCCAGCTCGACGATCTGGCGTTCGCTGCCACCCGCCCGGAGCCCGGTCAGGAAGGCAAGCCGGAGTGGGCCTTCGGTCATGCCCCGGCCCTGCGGCCGATCAGCGAGGCAACCCCGCGGACCACGATCCACGGTTCGTCGAGGCGCAGCCAGCGGGCGACGATCACGTACTCGACCGCGCCGATCGCACCCAGCCCGAGGGTGACCGCGATCTGGAGCAGGAGGTTGCTGCCGACCACGTCGGACCAGGCGATGATCGCTGCCGGGATGGCCGGCACCAGGCTGGCCAGGATGGCCCGGAGAGCAACCGCCAGGAGCTCCCGGCCCCGAAAGGCCGGATCAGCCCGGTTCAGCCGGGCGCCCATCATCAGCTGGACGATGGCCAGGGTGAACGTGGTCGACAGGGCAATCCCGCCGATGCCCAGGGCAAACCCGAAGATGACATCGAAGACCAGGTTGAGGATCGCGTTGAGGAAACCCATCAGCATCAGGAAGACCGCCCGGCGCTGGGCGTTGTGGGCACCGACCAGGACACCCTGGACCATGGTCAGGCCGACCAGCCCGGCGAAGCCGGCCAGGGCAGCGGCGGTGGCCGTGACGGCCTGGGCCTCGAAGGCGCCCCGCCCAAAGACGATCCGGACACCCAGCGGAGCCAGGGCGACAATGCCCACGCTGATCGGCATGAAGATCGCCAGGAGGTAGCGCAGGGCGCGATGGGCCGAGCCCCCCACGGACTCCTGGGAGCCCAGCCGGGCCGCGGCCACCAGCGATGGGTAGACGACCCGGGCCCAGGCCGGGCCGAGCGTGTTGAGGGGCAGCCGGACGATGCTGTCGCCATAGCGCAGGGCACTGACCGCGCCCGAGGCGATCAGCGATGCGATCGAGCGATCGGCCAGAAGGTTGAACTGGAGGACCGAGGCACTGATCGTGAGCGGGACCGCGTGGCCGATGAAGCCGCCCGTGTCACCGGTGCCGCTGCGCAGGGCGGGCCTGGGCAGGTGGCCGCTGCGGGCGGCGATGACCACCAGGACGACCAGGGTCGTGGCCGGGTTGAGCACCAGGGCCAGGGCATAGGCGGTCAGGCCCAGCCACGGCCACAGGCCGATCGTGACGATCAGCGAGACGATCGGACCGAGCAACCAGGCGATCGCGATTGGCCGGAACCGGCCGAGGACCTGGAAGACGGCAGTGATCAGGCCACCCACGGCCGACAGGACCAGGATCGGCGCGAGGATCGGCACGAAGCCTTCGGCGGTCGACCGGCCGTCGACGCCCAGGCCCGGTCCGGCAATCGCCACGACGACCGGGGCCAGGGCGGTCAGGGCCAGCATGAACGCGACCCCCAGGATCGCGGTCCAGGTCAGGATCACGCCCACCAGGCGCTGAGCGGCCGCCGGACCATGTCGTTCGTCCACGGCGGCATAGGCCGGCACCAGGGCGGCTGCCGAGCCGCTGGCCAGCAGGCCGGCCACCATCGTGGGGGCCACCAGGGCGATCAGCAGGGCATCGAGCTGGGGCGACGTGCCCACCCGGCTGGCCACGAAGAGCTCGCGGCCGACCCCGAATACCTGGCCCAGTGAGGCGGCCACGGTCAGCAGGGCTGCCGAGCGACCCAGGCCGGCGAGCTGGCTGGTGCCGTCATCGAGGGCGGCCTCCGACGCCGGGGCGGCCAGGACGGCGGCCTCGGCCTGCTCTTCGATCGATGGCTTCGAGCCGCTCACGATGCCCTGCCCAGCCGGGCGAAGAGGTCGTCCCAGGCGGCCAGGACCCGGTCGATCCCGTAAGGCTCGACCGCCGCCGGACCGTTGGCTCCCAGGCGTCGGCGCTCGGCCGGGTCGTCCATCAGCTGGGCCAGGGCCTGGGCCAGTCCGGCTACGTCGTCAACCGGGATCAGGCGGCCGTTGACGCCGTCTCGGACCAGCTCCCGAGGTCCGCTCCGGCAGTCGAAGGCAATCACCGGCACGCCACAGGCGAACGCCTCGACGATGACCATCGGGAAGCCCTCGCGGAGTGACGAGAGGGCCAGGATGCTGGCCCCAGTCAGCTCGTCAAGCGGCGCCCGGGTCACCCCAGGCAAGGCCACCCGGCCCTCGAGGCCAAGCTCGGTGCGCAGTGCCTCAATCGGGGCGCGACCGTCGCCCTCGCCCCAGATGACCAGCTGCCAGTCCGGTCGATCAGGCGCGACCTGGGCGAACGCCCGCAGGAGGCGGTCGTAGCCCTTCTCCCAGCTGAGCCGTCCGATCGCCACGATTGTGGGGGCCGTGAGCTCGGCCGGCAGCCGTCCGGCGAGGTAGCGGCCGGCCGGATTGGGCATGACCACGGCCCGTCGCCGGATGACCGGCGGAAACGCGGACAGGGTGCCCCGGGTCAGGACCAGGATGGCCGCCGCCCGTCGATAGAGGATCGAACGCAGGCCGGCCCAGGCCCGGCTGGCCTCGTTGTCGCGCGGGTCGGTGTGCTCGGTCACGATCACGGGCACGGAGCTGCCCAGGGTGGCCGCCAGGGTCAGCACGTTCGTGCGGTGGATGAACGAGATGATCATGTCCGGCCGGCTGTCCCGGATCGCCCGGCGCAGGCGCACGATCCGGCGAACGTTGTTGATGACAGCCATCGCCGGGTTGGCCGCCCGCCGCCGGCCGCCCAGGCGGACCTCGGTCACCGCCGGATCGAGGCTGTAGAAGGCCGGCTCGCCAGGTGCGCTGAAGTTGATCACGGTGACGCTCCGGCCGGTCCGCACCCACTCCTCGGACAGGATCGTGAGCACCCGCTCGGCGCCGCCCAGGGCGAGGGCCGAGATGACCATGGTCAGGCGGGCTGAGCCGTGCGGCGGCGCGACCGCCGGGATCGTCGCGGGGCCGGCCACGATCAGGGCCGCAGGAGCAGGTCGGCCGGCGCGTCCCGATACCACGAGACGGTCCGGCGGACGCCTTCCTCGAAGGGCACGCTGACCTGGTAGCCCAGCCGCTGGGCGGCGACCTCGATGCTCGCCTGGGAATCGCGCACGTCGCCGACCCGGGCCGGCTCGAAGATGGGCTCGATCGGGTGGCCGATCGCGGCGGCGACCGAGTTGAGCAGGTCGATCAGCGAGTAGCGCCCGCCGCAGCCGATGTTGCAGGTGGTGCCCGAGGCACCGGCGACCGTTGCCGCCAGCAGGTTGGCTGCCACGACATTCTCGATGAAGGTGAAGTCGCGCGACTGCAGTCCATCGCCAAAGATCGTCGGCCGTTCCCCGTGGAGGCCGGCCATGATGAACGCCGGGACGACCGGCGCGTACTGCGAATTGGGGTCCTGGCCCGGGCCAAAGATGTTGAAGTAGCGCAGGACCACGCTCTCCATCCCGTTGAGGGCGGCCATGACGTGGACCATCTGCTCGGCCGCCAGCTTGTTGACGGCGTACGGCGAGCGCGGATCGGGCATGTGGCTCTCGACCCGGGGCAGCCGCGGATCGGCGCCGTAGATCGACGACGAGCCCGCGAAGACCACCCGGCGGACACCTGCCCGGGCGGCGGCCAGCATCACCTCGACCGTCCCACCAACATTGATGTCGGCGCTCAGGCGGGGATCCCTGATCGACATGGCCACCGACGGCAGGGCGGCTTCGTGGAGGACCACGTCGCAGCCGGCAACGGCCCGATCGAGGGCAGCCGGGTCACGCACGTCGCCTTCAACCAGCAGGATCCGGTCAACGACCTCGGCCAGGCGCCAGTGCCGACCAGTCCGGAAATCGTCGATGACGGCAACCTCGTCACCACGGGCCAACAGGGCGCGGACGAGGTGATGGCCGATGAATCCTGCTCCGCCGGTGACCAGGACCCTCACGCCGCAACCCCCGCCCGGAACGCTGGGCGAGTGGCGCAGGGGCGGTCGATTGCGATCGGCCGGGAAAGGTCCATCGGTTCTCCGTTCGGGGGCAACACTATAGCCAAAGTCCGCCAGATCGGGCCTCTCCAGGACGCCTTCCGTTGCCCACCGGCAACCCCGGGCGGTGGCCTCAATCGGCCCGGAACGACCTCCGGCCGAGCTTTGGCCAGCGGACTGAGAGGTCGATCGCGGTCAGGTCGCCGGCCTCGGCCAGGGTATGCGTGCCAACCACGTCGGGGTGCCAGTTGGGCTGGAGCTGGGCGACCCGCGTTTCGCGGTAGCCCTGGTCGTCGAGCCGATCGATCCGGTTGAGATTGAGCGCCCAGCCGTAGCTGACGCTGCCGTCCTGCGACGGTCGATACCACTGGCCGTCGCGCTGGACCAGGGCGCCGGCCGGTCGCGCTGCGCGGATGTCCGACAGGACTGGGTTGCGGGCGTGGGCGCGCCACGGCCCGATCGGTTCATCGGCGGAGTACAGCAGCAACTCGTCGGCCGAGGTCCCGCCCGGCGCCTTGGCCGCCGCGAAGAGCCACCAGCGCCCGTCGATCTCGGCGATCGTGGCATCGGCCAGGGGCGGATCGGCAACCAGGGTCCGATCGAACGTCCAGGTCGTGGGAAATGACTCCGCACGATAGAGCTGCAGGCCGCCCCGGGCAGCCTGTTCAGGCAACAGGTACCAGGTGTCACGCCACTGGAAGACCTGCGGATAGGACAGGTGGCCGATGCTGCTGAGGACGGTCTCGGGCGGACCCGGCCGGCGCGACTCGTCGAGTCGGACGAGGGCGATCCGCCCGCGTCGCTCGAGATCGACCCATTCCTCCACGAACAGGAGGGTCTGGCCTTCGAATCGGACGAGGAACGGATCGGCCCAGCCCCGGCCGGCCGGCGGCAGGAGGTGCTGCAGGGGGGACCGGGCCGGGTCGGGCAGAGGGCCAGGCGTGGGGCCGGCGGCCAGGGCCACGATCCAGCGGTCCGGGGCCACGGTCCGCTCGATCCGACGGCCGACAAAGCCCAGGCCGAGCCGCAGGAGCTGCCCGGCCAGGCCGGCCGCCGAGCCGGGCCCGGCCGGCGTGGCAGCCGCCTGGAGCTCGGGGGGCTGGGGCGGCCGGCCGTCCTGGCGCAGGTCGCGCAGGGCGCGCGGTGCCAGCCACGCAACCTTGGCCAGGTGGCCGCGCATGCCCCGGGCAACCGAGATCCGGTCGGTTGCCGAGACGGTCCACGCCACGAGCCGGCGCTCGCCGCCGATGGTCGCAGACAGGCCGGCCGAGGTGACCACCGGGCCGCCCAGGACCTCGGCCAGGCCGCTGGGCAGGGCCGCACCAGGCGCCCCATCCGAGAGGGTGATCCGGTGCGACCAGACTCCGTGGCGGGCAATTCGGCCGGCAACATCGGCCAGGTCCGGTCCGCCGAACTGGAGGAGCACATCCAGCCGATGGCCCTCGAGCTGCCCGGCGATTGCCTCGGCTGTCGCGTCGGGCTCGACCTCGACGTGGAGCAGGCCGGCCAGGGCCGGCCCAGGATCGGCCGGCAGGGTCGGGTCGTCGATGCGGCCGAAGATCCGTCGATCGAGTCGCTGGTAGGCAGCCAGCAGGGCGCGCAGCGCCAGCCCTGGTCGAACCGCGCCCGGGCCCGCCACGCCCGGGCCAGCCTCGCCCGCGCCGTCTACCCGGCCCACGACGACAAGCTCGGCATCGCCTGCCGACCGGATCGCCTCGACCGAGGTCAGCACCCAGCGGGGAAGCGCTGTCCGCGGCAGGAGCAGGCCAAGCCGCACCAGCGCCAGCTCAGTCACGATCGGCTCAGTCACGATCGGCTCAGTCACGTTCGCCGGTCTCCGCTCCGGCGCTCTGGGCCACGGGAGCGCCGCCGAGGCTCGCCCGTCCGAGCACCTGGAGCCGGGGGTCGACGAGCACGTCCGGGCAGGCGACCGCCACGCCCGGTCGGACCAGCGCGGCCACGAGATCGGCCACCCGGTGCCCGCCGGTGGCGACCGGCTCGTACCAGCAATCACCAGGCGGCTGGTCGGGCGGCAGTCCGCCGACGATCGCGGCGAGCCGGGTTGGCCCGGCCAGCCAGGCAACCCCAAGCTCGACCCCCAGCCGGCTGATCGCAAACGCCCGATCCCCGCGGTAGCGACGCTCAACTCCGAGCTCGAGCAGGCGCGGCGCGAAGCGTGCCTCCATCTCCCAGAACCCCAGGATGTTGCGGTCGATCACGGGCGTCGGCTCGCTCCCGCTCGGGCCGTAGATCGTCCATTCGCGCGCTGCCTGGGCGGGCGCCGGGATGCCGGGGCTGTTGGCGGCCTGGTGGGTCCGGCCGAGGAGATTGCCCACCAGCCGGGGTCCCTCCACCTTGGCCCGCCGGAGCCAGCCCACCGAGCGTGCCCGGGCCCACAATCGGCGGCGAGCGACCAGCAGGCTGCTGCCCGCCCCGGCCGCCGCCAGGAAGACCGGTCGCTCGCTGTCTGCCCAGGTCAGCTTGTAGGCCGCCCGGCCGAGCGAGAAGTCGAAGACCTGGTCGCCACGTTCGGCCGCCGCGCGCAGGACCCGGACGATGATCACGGTGCCCAGGGAGTACGGTCCAAGGCGATCGTCATAGCCCAGGACGTAGCCCGCGCTGATCCCTCCGGCGCGCAGGCTGAGGGTCGCCGCCACGATCCGGCCGTCCAGGCGGAGCGTTGACATCAGCTCGGCGCCGCTCTCGGCGGCCTGCATCTGGAACGCTCGCCGGCGTTCGGCGAAGGCTCCCGACACCCAGCGACCGGCCCAGCGCCGCTGGTAGAACCGGAAGAGCTCGGGCAGGACCTCCCGAATCTGGGTCGGGTCGGCCGTCTCGTTGAAGCTCAGCTCGCCAAACGCCTCCAGCCGCTTCTCGACCCGCTGGAGTGCCCGCCGGTGCGACTTGTGGCTGCGGTAGCGCTCGGCCCAGCCGGACAGGTCCACCTCGGGCGAAACGTTCGTGCGGACGATCCGGGTTGAGCTCCAGCCGGGGCGCTGCCAGGTGCGCAATGCCGCCAGGAGGGGATCGCCACCGCGCAGGCCCGCCAGGCGAACCGAGCGGACATCCGGATCGGCCCCGATCGCGCCGAGCCATTCGGCGCACACCTCGGTGGCCCCGTCTGGATCCAGGATCGGGCCACCGTAGTTGCTGATCCCGGTACCGATGAACGACAGCTCGCCGCGCGGACTCAGCTGGGTTGGCAGGATTCCCACGACCTGGCCGTCACGTTCGGCGACCAGGACGTGCAACCGACGGCCGCCGACAGGCTGACCCTGCCAGCACGCCTCGATCCAGCCCGGAGCGTGGAATCCCGAGGTCAGCGGGGAGTTCGGCAGCAGCCGCTCCCAGTCCGACCGGATCGCGCTCAACTGGGCCGTGGTCGCGATGATCCGGATCAGCGGCCGCATCGGTACCTCGTTCAGGGGGGACTCGCAGGGCGAGGTGGCCGACCATGATAGCCAAGCCTTCGCCGGCCGCCGCCTGCTACGATCCGGCCCGTCCAACCAGCGAGGTCCGTGAACGTGCCCCTGTCCTTCGCGAACGCCTTCGCCGGCCGGTCCGTCCTGGTCACCGGCCACACCGGGTTCAAGGGTTCCTGGCTATGCCTGTGGCTGGAGCGCCTGGGAGCGCAGGTCACCGGCTACGCCCTGGATCCGCCCACCGAGCCAAGCAACTTCGTGGCCGCCCGGGTGGGCGAGGTCCTGGTCGCCGATGTGCGCGCCGATCTGCGCGACCGCGAGACACTGGCGGCCACGATCGCCGCAACCAGGCCCGAGCTGATCCTCCACCTGGCCGCTCAGAGTGTCGTCCGCCAGGGCTATGTCGATCCGGTCGGCACGTTTGACGTCAACGTCATGGGCACGATCGCGGTCCTCGACGCCGTCCGCCGGCTCCATCAGGCGTGCGCGATCGTCGTGGTCACGAGTGACAAGGCCTACGAAAATGACGGCTCCGGCCGGCCCCTGACCGAGGCGGACCGGTTCGGCGGGAGCGATCCGTACAGCGCCAGCAAAGGCGCCGCCGAGATCGTGACAGCCTCCTATCGGCGCTCGTTCTTCGCCCCGGCCGAGCTGGCCCGCCACGGTGTGGCGCTGGCCACGGCCCGGGCCGGCAATGTCGTGGGTGGTGGCGACTGGACGGCCGACGGCATCGTCGCCGACATGATCCGGGCCCTGGTCACCGGCCAGCCCGTGCCGGTCCGAAACCCGGCCGCAGTGCGCCCCTGGGAGCACGTCCTGGAACCCCTGTCCGGCTACCTGACCCTGGCCGCCGCATTGCTCGGTCCGGACGCCGCGGCAGCCGCCCGAGGCTGGAACTTCGGGCCGGCCGACACCGATGCTGCGACCGTCGAGCAGGTCGTCGAGGAGTTCCTGCGGGCCTGGGGCAGCGGCACGTGGGTCTCGGTGGGCCGGCCGGATGACCCACCCGAGGCCGCCCTCCTCCGACTGTCCATCGAGCACACGGCACGCGAGCTGGGCTGGACTCCCCGCTGGGGCTTTGCCGAAACGATTCGGCGCACCAGCGCCTGGTATCGCCGCTATTTCAGCGATCCGGCCGCCGCCCGGCAGGCCTGCCTCGACGACATCGAGGCGTACGAGCTGGCTTGAGCTTCAGCTGATCTCGTGGACCTGGGGCAGGGCGGCCACGAATCGGCCGCCCCATTCCCGGACGGGTGCCAGCTGCAGCGCGATCTCCGAGGCGATCGGCCAGGGCAGGATCAGGATCCAGGTGGGTTGATCCAGGTCGATCGCGTCGGGTGATCGGACGGGGATCCCGGTCCCGGCCAGGATCCGGCCCACCTTGGCCGGATCACGGTCGGCCACGAAGGCCACCTCGCGGTCCGTGATTTCGGCAAAGCCGAGCAGGGTCAGGCCGCGACTGGAGGCACCATAGGCGGCGACTGGCTCAGCGCTCACGAGGGCCGTCTCGAGCCACTGTCGGAGGTTGTCGCGCACCACGCCGGCCTGCTCCGCCAACCGTCGATACGCGCCGGGATCGGCCAGGCCGGCCGCGGCCTCCACCGCGCGCAGGCCGATGACCGCGGCCGAGGCAGATCGCCGGCCGTCATCGGGTCGGACGAACGCCGAGAACGAGCCGCCATGAAGCGCCGACGTCGCGGCGTCGACGACCAGCAGCCCATGCCGGCCGAGACCGAGTTCCAGCGCGCCCAGCCCAAGGTAGGTCCGGTGGGGGTGGGACACGATGTCGAAGGCACCGTCGGCCAGGAGCCCCAGGACGTGATGGGCCTCGATCGCGATCAGGCCGTCGGCGTGGACGACGTCGGCCAGGCCGCGGATCAGTCCGTCGAAGTCGTCGACGTGAGCGAAGGCGTGATCGACGACGACCAGGTCCCCCCGGCGGCCCAGGTTGGCCAGGCTCGGGGGCAGGTCGGCCGGTCCATCGAGCAGGCGGACATCCAGGCCGGATTCGACGGCCTGGGCCACCCGCAACGGATCCGTGTCAAAGCCGATCACGTCAGCGCCGGCCGTTCGGCTGGCGCGCAGCAGGGCGCCATCGGCCGCCGCCACGTCGACCACCAGCCGGCCCGGTCCAATCCCGCCCAGCCGGACCAGGTCGGCCGCCCGGGCCGCCACGTGGGCCGACACGGTCGCCGAGAACGGGGCGCCGTGGCCATGGGCAGCGCTGGGCGGCTCGGGTCCCTCGCGGCCCAGCTGGACCAACCCGCAGGTCGGGCAGCAGTGCAGCCGGAGTGGCCGCCGGACGAGGATCGCCTCATTGCCTACGTCTTCGAACTCGACGATCGGCTGGTCGCCAAGGTCCAGCAGGATCGGCCCGAGGTCGGCCGCGCACGATCGGCAGTGGCTCACCCGGCGGCGACCCGCGGCCGGCTGAGCACGACCGCCAGACACAGCCAGAACAGGATCGAGGTCTGCAGGGTCGTGAACGAATCGATGAACAGCGAGCCGACCACGTAGGTGATCCCGAGCGCTCCGATCGGCACCGCCAGGGGATGGCCGGATCGACGCATGGCCACGATGATCGCCACGACCAGGGCTCCGAACAGGATCACCCCCAGGATGCCCTGCTCGGCCAGGATGCCCACGAAGATGTCATGGGGAAAGGTGACCCCGGTCAGGCCCACGAAGCGCGGGCTGACAAAGTGGAACTGCCCGAAGCCCACCCCGAACAGGGGCGATGTCAGGAAGATCTGGACGCCGGCCAGGGCGGCTCCCGAGCGGCCCGCGTCGCTCTGGCTGAGGACGCTCAGCGCGTTCCCTGCCGCCCCGCCGTAGGTGATCCCAACCCGCGCCTGGAGGAGCGACTCGTAGGCCAGTCCGAACAGGAGCCCGCCGAACACGAGGACGACCAGGCCCAGCCACCGATTGCGCATGAAGGCCAGGGCGACGATCCCCACGGCGAGGGCCAGGAAGCCACTCCGGGCGAACGACGCCACCAGGGCGATGCCGGCGATCACGGCAATGGCGCTGGCCAGCCGCCGGTAGCGCTGCTCATAGATCGCCCAGCCCACGGCCAGGACGATCGCCTGGGCCGCCGCGAAGCCAAGGTAGTCCGAGTTGTAGAACGGCCCGTAGGCGCGCAGGTCGGTCGACGACTGGGACATCAGGCCGCTCAGCGGATGCCCCGGATTGCCACCCTTGACGAAGGCCACGATCGCCACAATTGAGGCCAGCGCGAGTGATCCCAGGACCAGCGCGATCAATGGCCGGGCATCCCGATCACGGAGGAGGACCGTGCCGGCCGCGATGAGCACGCCACCGGCGGCCAGGGACAGGAAGAGCCCGATCCCGGTCACCGCCTGGGCATAAGGCAGCCCATTGAGGATGGGAGTGACCGAAACAGCCGTGATCGCAAGGTAGGCCAGGCCCAGCCAGCCGACCCAGCCCATCCGCAGCCGGGGCCGGTCGAGGGGCAGGCGCAGGATCACCCCCAGGCCGATCGCGAATGCGACCAGCACGGGGACGCCGATCGGACCAATCGGCTGGGCTTCGCGCTGGGGCAGGGTCACCGCGGCGAAGGCCAGTCCGGCGATCGGGTCGAGCACGGCCAGGACAATCGCCAGCACGGCGACTCCCCGCTCGAGGATGGCAATCCCGGAGCCGAAGGCCACGAGCAGGCCGATGCCCAGGAGCGCTCCGGCCGACAGGCTGCCGGTGGCCAGGGTCAGCTCGTCGGGTGCCCGGCCGAGGGTGCTTCCGGCGCGAGTCCGGGACAGCGGACGGATCCAGCGCGAGGCTGCCGAGTCAGTCACCAGGTGGTCGTCGGCCACCAGGTCGGCGGGCGCGGGCTGCGGGCTCGACCGGCTTTGGCGGAGCGGCCGGTTTGGCCGGCTTGACCGGTGCAGCTGGAGCGGCTGGCCGGGTTTGGGTGGCCTGCTTGGCAGGAACGGCCGGCTTGGCCAGAGTCGCTGGTTTGGCGGGTGTCGCCGACTTGGTTGGGGCTGGAGCGGCCAGCTTGGCAGGACCGGTCGGCTTGGCCGGAGCGGCAGCGGCCGGCTTCACTGCGGCTGGGGCGGTTGGCCTGGTGGGAGTCGCCAGTTTGGCCGGTACCGTCGCCTTGACCGGGGCCGGAGTCAGTGCCTTGGCCGGCTTCGACTCGCCAGTCGGCGCAACCGTCACGGCCGCAGCGGCTTTGGGTGGGGCTGGTAGCTTGATGTCCGCGGCCGGCTTGATCGTGGTCGCCGGCTTGACCTCGACGACCGGCTTGACCGGCTCGGCTGCCTTGACCGGCACTGCCGACCTGGGTGCCGGCTCTGGCCGGGCCACCGATGGTGGCGGGCTGGGCTTGGCTGCGATCGTGGCCGGAGCCGATGCCAGGAGCCGCTGGAGCATCGGGCCCTCGGACCGGGGTGCCACCGGGCGAGCCAATCGCGTGCTGCTGGGCCTGGTCTCCGGGGCCGGGACGGGCGGTGCACTGATGACCGGCGGGGCCCGCCGGACCTCGGTCAGCAGGATCGGGCCGGGCGGCGGCTC
>JBBRIV010000014.1:0-21857 GCA_038220425.1 Candidatus Limnocylindrales bacterium | reverse complement strand
CCGCGAGGAGCAGGCGACCCGCGAGCAGCTCCGGTTCTGGGACAAGGCCCTGCTCGACTCGGGCACGGCCGTCGTGGCTGCCCGGCTGGAGCTGCTCGAGGCGATCGCCCAGCCCCTCCAGGCGGCCCACCGCGAGATCGCCCCGGAGGAGGGCGAGCTGACCCTGCGCTACGAGACGAACGCCCCGGCCGGGCCGGGCGAGTCGATCCGCGACGCGCTTGCCCGGCGCCTGGCCGAGACCGCCGAGAAGGAGGTCTGGAACGGCTCGACCCTGATCGGCCCGCACCGCGATGACCTCGTCTTCGAGCTGGACCAGGCCGGCACGGTCCGGGACCTGGCCGGCTTTGCCTCCCGCGGCCAGCAGCGGACGGCGATCCTAGCCTTGAAGCTGGCCGAGCTTGACCTGCTGACCGCCCTCGACGGCCGGCCGCCCCTGCTCCTCCTGGACGACGTCTTCAGCGAGCTCGATCCGGATCGCCGCTCGCACCTGGTCCGGCGCATCGCCGAGCTGCCCCAGGCCCTGATCACCACCACCACCCTGGACGACCTCGACCCCGCCTTGCGCGCCGGCGCGACGAGCTGGGCGGTGGTCAGCGGGCCGGATGGCGCGGCCCTGGTTGGCGGACCGCTGGCCGGATGAGCGACGACGACAGCCCGGGTCGCAGCCGGCGCCGGCCGATGGAGCGGATCGGCAATCTGATTCCCGAGGCGGCCCGCCGGCTGGGCCTGGAGGACGAGCTGCGCCTGGCCCGGGCGGGCGCCACCTGGGACGCCCTGGTCGCCGAGCGCGTGCCGCCGGCCGTTGGCGCCTGCCGCCTGGTCCAGGCCGAGGGTGGCGTCCTCCTGGTCGAGGCCGACGCACCCATCGTGGGCCAGGAGCTGCGTCTCCGATCGTCCGAGCTCCTGACGGCATTCCGGACCGCCCCAGGGGGGTTTCTGGCCCGTGAGCTGAGGGTGGTCATCCGCCGCGTATAATCCGCCAACCTGCCAGCCGCGCGGGGTGCCTGGCCCAGTCGGGCCGATCGCCCGGCCCCTCTTGACGAATTTGCCTGACCACTGAGGCCCCATGGCCGTTCGGCTCCAGATGAAGCTCGGATACGCCGCCGACTCGGCGCATCTCCCTGGCTCGCCCGATGCCATCCTGTCCGAAGAGCCGACGATCGGGAGCATCGTCCGCTCGAAGGGCAGCATGTATCTCGTGGTGACCGCTCGGACCAGCGGTCCCAAGGTGGGCGAGGCCACTCGGCTGGTCGCCGAGGCGATCCGCGACGCCTACTACTACGACGAGTCAGCCGGGATCGTGGTCTGCATCGAGAAGGCGATCCGGGCGGCCAACAAGAAGATCCTCCACCAGCGTGACCGGCTGGGTGGCGACAAGTCCGACGAAGCCAACGGCCCGCTGGGGGTTGGCCTGGCCGTGGTCCGGGGCAACGAGTTGTACGTCCTGACGGTTGGCCCGGCCCAGGCGTTCCTCGTCCGCCAGGCCCGCCTATCGACGCTGCCCGATCCCAACCGGGGCCGGGGCCTGCCCTCCAACGACCTCGAGCCGAGCGTCTGGCGAGGCGAGATCAACATGGGCGATTCGCTCGTGATCGCGTCCGAGAACCTGGTCGCCAAGCTGGGCCCGGATGACCTCAAGGACGCGGTCCTGACCCTCCATCCCCAGTCGGCCATGGAGCAGGTCCACAACCGCTTCGTGGCCGCCGGCGGTACCGGCAGCGACGCGGCCATCGCGATCGAGGCGACCGAGGTGTCGGCCACCAGCCGCCAGCGCCGGCTCATCCCGGTCCACGCCCCGGAGCCCCTGGCCGGGGTGCCCAATCGCTCGCCGATTCCCCTGGCCGATAGCGTTTCGAATGCCGCCAGCTCGATCCAGGAGACCGCCGGCCGGGCGACGGCGGCGGCCGGTGGCGCGGTCGGCCGCGGCTTTGGCCGGTTCCTCGACCGCCTGCCCCGGCGCCATCCCGGCCAGCGCACGGTGACGCCGGCTTCGAGCCGGGTGGAGACCCAGCGCCGGGCCGCGATGGTCGTCCTGAGCCTGGTTGCCCTGGCGCTCGTCCTGGTCACCGCGATCTCGCTGGTCAGCTTCGTCAAGAGCCCGCCCGGCACGCTGACCTCGATCACCGCCGCCCAGCGCGCCTTCGAGGCGGCCAAGGCCGACCTGGCCCAGGTCAACGGACCGGGCGTGGACCTGGTCAAGAACGATCGGGCGCGTGCCCAGCAGCTCCTCAACGACGCCTGGCAGCAGCTGGCCGCCGCTGAGGCCGCCGGGATCAGCACCTCGGTCACGGCGCCTCTCCGGCTCCAGGCCCGGGCTGGGCTGAACGAGCTGTACCACCTCCTGGCGGTCAGCTCGACCCAGGCCTATGCCTTCCCCAGCGCCACTCCGGCGGTCGACCTGCAGGCCCTGGTCCTGGGTCCCGACGGCGCGCCGTATGTCCTGGACCAGGCCACCAAGTCGGTCTACCGGATCGACCTGAAGACCGGCCACGCCGTGGTCATCGCCCACGATGGCCAGCTCGTCCGCGGACTGCGCATCGACGCGCCCCTGTTCATCGCCCTGGGCGGCCCGGACCTGCTCATCCTCGATGCGAAGAACGTGCTCTGGCGCTGGCGGCCCGCCGATGCCACCGGCCGGGGCACGATCGTCCGGGTGATCGTCCGCAACTCGTCGAGCTGGGGCAGCGACATCCGGGGAATCGGGACGTTCCTGCGCAACGCCAACCAGGGCCTCTACAACCTGTACGTCATCGACCCTTCCCAGCGCAACATCATTGTCTACACGCCCGCCCTGGACGGCAGCTTCCCGGCTTCATCCACGGGTCGCCTGGCCAATCCCCAGGACGTGTCGGCCGTGCACTCGATGGTCATCGACGGCGATATCTACGTGACCATCAACGGCGTCCTGAATCGCTTCATCAACGGTGCCTCGCAGGGCTGGAAGGCGTCCGATCCCGGCGACGAGATCCTCCGGCCGGCGCCCCAGTACAGCCTGAT
Organism: Candidatus Limnocylindrales bacterium; assembly: GCA_038220425.1. Taxonomy (GTDB): domain Bacteria; phylum Chloroflexota; class Limnocylindria; order Limnocylindrales; family CSP1-4; genus Palsa-1033. The sequence goes on along the minus strand of JBBRIV010000014.1, from coordinate 18,860 downwards.
CGCGACGGGTACCCTGCGCGACAGTGGCCTGATCTACGCCTATGACCAGCCCAACCAGCGGATCGTGGCAATCGACAAGGACACCGGCAACATCGTGGAGCAGTACCACCTGGCTGGCGGCGACCTGTCCTGGACGGACCTGCGCGGGCTGGCCGTGGTGCCCGGCACCAACGGTGGCCCGGCCAGCCTGTACTGGATCGACCGCAACCGGCTGATGAGCTCGGTGCTGGTGGCCGTGCCCGACGGCGGCGCCTCGCCGTCCGTGGGACCGTCCCCATCGCCGTCGCCAACGCCCAGCGCCAAGCCCACCAAGCGGCCGACGCCCAAGCCGACCAAGAAGCCCTGAGCCGAACCGGCCACCGGGCCGGGCGCCTATTCGGGCCGGGGGCCCTCGCGGTTCTCGGGGTCGACGTCCAGCGAGTTGATGAAGTCCCGGAACACGGCCAGGCGCGGATCGCTCGACTCCTCGCCCTCCTCGAACTCGCCCCCTAGCGAGGCAACCACGGCCGCGTCGGGGCTCACCCCGGCCCGCTCGAGGACCGCCTCCGAGGCGAAGATCGGGACCCCGGCGCGGACGGCCAGGGCCAGCGCGTCGGACGGCCGCGAGTCGACCTCCATGGTCGTGCCGTTGGCTCGGATGAACAGCCGGGCGTGGAACGTCTCCTGGGACAGGCTGGCGATCACCACCCGTTCGATCGTGGCTCCCAGGTCGCCCAGGATCGTGCTGAACAGGTCGTGGCTCAGTGGCCGCTCGGGCGAGACGCCCTGCAGGCGCATGGCGATCGCATTCGCTTCCCAGGGGCCGATCCAGATCGGCAGGTAGCGCTCGCGGTGGAGCTCCTTGAGGATCACCACGTGGTTGCTCGAGGGCATGTGGACCCGGACGCTCTCGACCACGACCTCGACCAACTCGCCGACCATGGCCGGATTATCCCACGGCCGCCCAGACGGCCGCCCAGACGGCCGCCCCAGCGTGTGCTGAGCCGGCTGCGGTCAGTCGTCGCCCAGGATCGGCTCACCCCGGCCGATGGCTCGGCCGGTGTTGACCCACATCCGCAGGCGCAGGCGCCAGAAGTCGCGGACCGCCCGGAAGACCACCGTCGGCCGGGCGCCAGTCGGCGAGCCGACGGTCCGGGCGTAGTGCGGCACGCCCACCTCGACGACCGTCCGGCCGGCGGCCCGGAGCTTGATCAGCAGCTCGGCCGAGAAGAATGCCCCACCCGATTCGACCCGCAGGCTGCGCAGTGAGGCGCGCCGGAAGAGCTTGCAGGCGCAGTCCACGTCGGTGGTCCGCAGTCCGAAGAAGATCCGGTTGGCCAGCCGGTATGAGCGGGCATACAGGCTCCGGATGAGCGGGTCCGCCCGGCGGATCCGGAAGCCCACGACAACGTCCGGCTGGTCGGCCTGGGCGATCCGGTTGGTCAGGCGGCCCAGGTCCGAGACGGCGAACTGGCGGTCGCCATCGGTGAAGCCCACCCAGTCATAGCGGGCGACTCGGAAGCCTGAGCGCAGCGCGGCACCGTAGCCCAGGTTGGTCGGGTGATGGACGACGCGGACGATCTCGGGGTGAGCCGCGGCCAGGGCATCGGCCAGGGCACCGGTCCGATCACTCGAGCCGTCGTTGACCACGATGATCTCGTAGCGCTCGGCCAGGACCGGCAGGGCCACCAGCGCGTCGGCCACCAGGGCCTCCACGTTGCCCGCCTCGTTATGAGCCGGGAAGAAGTACGACAGCTCGGGCAGGCGCGCGCTCAGCCCGGTCATGGCTGACCACCGATCCGGCCGGTGACCAGGTAGACGGGCTGGCTGGGTTCGGTCGTGTCGATGACCGTCATCGTGTACCGACCCTGGAGGGTCACCAGCTCGTCGGCCTGGCGAACCAGGTACACAGGGCGCTGCCCGAGGTTGCGATCGATCACGTCCGAGACACTGCCTAGCCCTTCGTCCAGCCGGGTCCGATCGTCGACGATCCAGACACCCGGAATCTTGCCTTCAACGTCCTGTGCGTACCATAGCGGGGTGGAGAAACTCCACCAGCTGAGGACCACGCCGTGCGGGTCCAGGTGGGGCAGGACGCCGGCCAGCCAGTGGGTGGCAATCGTATCGGTGCTCCGATCCACGTCCTGGGCGCGACCGGCAACGGCGCCGGCGTTGGGGATCAGGAGGACCGCCACGAGGCCGATCTCGAGGATCACGCTGGCCCTGCCCCGGACACCGTCGACGATCGAGGCGCCCAGCGACCACAGGAACGAACCCTCAGGGGCATGGTCGGCGAGTCGTTCGAGGAGGCTGACCAGCTCGGCGGCCAGGATCGCCAGCCAGGTGACCACGATCAGGGTCGGACCCAGCTCGTAGCGCCAGATCTCCGCGTTCCGGTAGGACTCGGCGAACCAGCACGTGATCAGCAGGCTGGGCACGGTCAGCAGGGCGTAGCGCGGATGGCGGACGACGGTCACGAGCAGGCCCACCGGAATGAACCAGGCCAGCACGCCGAACTGGGCTCCGGCCAGGGCCACAAGATCGCCCATCTTGACGTCGAGGTGGGCCAGCGGGCCGCTGATGCTGCCGGCAAACTGGGCGCCCAGGGCGACGTACAGGAAACCGAACAGCGTTTCGGGATGGCCGTACACGAGTGGGGCCCGGAAGATGCCGGCCCGCAAGGGCAGCTCGAGGTAGAGCACGGCGGTCGTGGCCACGGCCACGCCCAGGCAGCCCCAGAACAGGCGTCGGCGGCGCACGATCCCGGGTTCCACCGCCAGCACGAACAGGGCGATCCCGGGCACCAGGAGCAGGCTCAGGGTGTGGTTGGCCAGGGCAATCCCGAAGACCAGCGCGGCGCCGACCAGGCTGCGCTCTGCCCGGTGATCCAGGCCATCGTGATCGCTCGCCGATCGACGCCGCTCCCAGTCGACCAGGAGGCCCAGCAGGATGGCCACCAGGGCCAGGTGGAGGGCATGGACATCGGCCCGGCTGGCGATCTGCCAGGCGATCGGGGTCGTGGCCAGGACGAGCCCCGCCGCCAGCCCCACCCAGCGCCGATTGGTCAGGCGGGTCACGAGCAGGACCGTGGCGCCGGCGGCCAGGCCACCGAGGATCGCCGACAGGAGATTCATCCGGAAGGCCGGATCACCGAACGGCTGGAGGACGACCGAGGCGAACCAGCCCAGGATCACCCACGCCGGAAACCCGTTGGGATGACCGGTGCCCAGCAGCGGCCCGACGGTCTGGAGCTCGCCGGTGTCCCACAGGTACAACCCCGGCAGGAGGGTCCGGACGGCCAGCGAGATCGCCACGGCCGCGGCCAGCAGGGCCGGCGCCAGGACGAGGAAGCGGGCCCGGGCGACGGCAGCCCGGGATGAGCCGGCTGTCAGGGTCAAACGTTGATCCCGCTCACCAGCCGAAGAGGTGACCCCAGGCCACCCCCCACAGGTTGATCAGCATCGAGGCACCGATCAGGACGTAGCCGACGATGCGCCATCGGCTGGCCTGCAGGACGAGGGCTACCAGGATCAGGGCGAACGGGGCGAAGTCGTTGCTGAAGCGATAGCCGAACTGCACCCAGCCCTGGCTGAAATGCATGAGGTTGACCGTGGCAATGGCGGCCACGGCCAGCAGGCAGCCGGTGACCAGCCGATCCACACCCCACCAGCGCAGGGCCCGGAAGCCCACTAACCAGCCTGGGCTGGTCAGGAACAGGCTCATCCCCACCTCGTTCGGAGCGATGATCGGACACGTCGCGCTGAACCAGTTGCGGGCAGCCGAATCGACACACGGCCGAAGGATATCGGGCGGACCGGCCAGCATCAGGGGCAGGTTCTGAAGGAGGTAGCGCGGGTCTTCGATTCCCCAGCCAGGGTGGTAGTCGAGCTGGGGATACGACAGCGTTTCCACGCCATACAGGTAGTCGTAGCCCGGGTGCATCAGGTGGCCGGTCGTGGCCAGGTTGTACAGGACCAGCAGGCCGATCGGGACGGCCGCCCCGAGCCCTGCCGCCAGGGCCCGCCGCCGCCACGAGCCGCCGCCACCAACCAGGATGAAGAAGGGTGCCCCGAAGACCACCGTGAGGCGGGCCGTGCAGGCCAGCCCGAACAGGAACCCGGCCAGGAGCTGGCGTCGATCGAGGGCCCGGAACCAGCGACCCACCGCGGTCGTCTCTGGCAATGGGGCGTCTTCATCGCCCTGGGCTGCCCGGGGGTCGGCATCGAGGGCCAGCCCAATGGCGGCCAGGGTCAGGCCAACGGCAACCACGTGGGCCAGGAACCAGGTCGAGCCGAGCTCGGCGGCGTACCACATGACCGTGCCGAGGCCCAGGAACAGGGTGCTGGCCAGGCGGACCGGGCGGTCGAGGTTGAGCCGGCCGAGCACCCAGAACGCGAGCGCAACGTCGATCGCGCCGAGGAAGGTGGCAATCAACTGGCCGTTTGTGTTCAAGCCGAAGATCGCCACGAAGGGCAGCAGGACCACCGCCGGCAGGGGCGGGAATGGGATCAGGGCGCGGCCCGGGATGGTCCCGCTGGGATTGAGAATCGGCAGGACGTCCTGGAAGTAGATGTTGCCCGGCGAGGTCGGCGTGGCGATCACCGGGAAACGGATCCCGGCCTGTCCCTCGAGCCAGGCAGAGGCCTGCCAGACGAAGTGGTTATAGAAGTTCGACCGGTCGAGATTGCTGACGAGGTAGATCGCCAGGACGGTCAGGAAGATCAGCAGACCGGCCCAGACAGTGGCACGCTCCGACGAGCGGTGGGTCCCGGCGGGGTCGGCGGGGATCGTCACGGGACCCTGTGCTATCCTCCGCTCCACCTCAGCGCTTGTGCAGGAGGCCAACGACGTTGGCAGGCCCCGCGATGGGCGCGTCCGACCGGGGCCCGAGTGTGACGTGGCGGTCATTGGGGGCCGCCCGCGGACTACTCGCGATCCTCGCCATCGGGCTCGCCTTCCGTCTCATCATCGCATACGTCCTCCTCCCGGGCTCCGGCTTCGGCGTGGACCGGGCGTCCTTCATCGGCTGGGCCAGCGACCTCGCGGCCCGCGGCCCGAGCGGCTTCTACGCCCGCGCTTCATTCATCGATTACACCCCCGGCTACCTGTACATCCTGTGGCTGCTGGGTGTCGTCGGGAGCTGGCTGGGCGGCCTGGGCGACCTGATCAAGCTGCCCGCCATCCTGGCCGACGTCGCGGTTGGCTACCTCGTCCATCAGCTGGTCGTGGAGCTTGGCGGATCGCGCCGGGCGGCCCTCCTGGGGGCCCTCCTGTTCGTGGTCAACCCGGTGACCTGGTTCGACAGCGCAGTCTGGGCCCAGGTCGATTCGGTGGGCCTGGTCTTCCTGCTCCTGGGCCTGCGCGAGCTGTGGCGCGACCACCCCGAACGCGCCGCGATCCTGGCCACGGTCGCCGCCGTCATCAAGCCCCAGCTGGGCATCCTGATCCCAATCCTGATCGCCGTCCTCGTCAAGCGCTATGCGTTCGACCCGCTGCGCAGCCGGCAACCCTTCAACCGGGGCCCGATCCGGATCGTCAGCAGCGGCCTGCTGGCCCTGGCCACGGCCGCCGTCCTGTGTGCCCCGTTCGGGCTGTCGGTCATCGACCTGCTGGTCCAGGTTGGCAAGACGGCCGGTGGCTACCCGTACATCACGGTCAACGCCTATAACCCGTGGGCCCTGGTCGAGCTGGCCGGCAATGGCCTCGCCAAGTCGGGAGTCTGGCTGCCCGACATTGCGACGACCACCGCCCAGGGAACCCCGGTCACGGTCCTGGGGGTCCCGGCGGTGTTGGTCGGGACGGCGCTCCTGCTGTCGCTGATCGGCCTGGTCGGCGTGATCGTTGGCTGGCGCGACGACCGACGTACGATCCTGGTGGGCCTGACCGTCCTGGCGATCGCCTTCTTCGTCCTGCCCACCCGGGTCCACGAGCGCTACCTGTTCCCGTTCTTTGCCCTCGGGGCCATCCTGGCCGCTACCTCGTTCCGCTGGCGGCTGGCCTACTTCGTCCTGGCCCTGGCCAACTTCGCCAACCTGTACGCCGTCCTGACGACGCCCTTCTACAACAATCCGGGGATCAGAGACTGGCTGGGAGTGAGCGACCAGATTCGGTCACAGGCGGGCGTCACGATCGTCGCGCTGGCCCACCTGGCCGTTGGCTTCTGGGCCCTGACCGAGCTGCGCCGGGGCGCCCAGGTTCGGCTCGATGCCGAGACCGCGGCGGAGGCCTTCGAAGACGAGCACGACGACGAACGAGACGGGCACGCGCAGGGCAGGGCCGACAGGCGACTGGATGAGGACTGGGACAGGGCACCGCTCGGTGCGCCGATCCCTGCCCAGGACGTCCGGCCCGCCTGGCAGCTGAGCTCCGGTCACGCGCTCGCGCCGGCCTACGGAACAGACGCCAGCCAGGCGCTCGCCCTGGCTGATGAGGAACGGGCTGATGGGGAACGGGGCTTCCTGCGCGGCCTGCTCAACCGCCGGCCGCGGCTGCCCGACCGATCGCGCAGCCTGTGGGGCGAGCGCGGCGGTCGCCTGGACAAGCTCGACGTCCTGATCATGGTCGTCCTGCTGGTGGGAGTCCTGACCCTGCGCCTGTTCCGCCTGTCAGATCCCTACGAGTTCCACTTCGATGAGGTCTACCACGCCCGAACCGCCATGGAGTTCCTGCAGGACTGGCGCTACGGGATGCCCCACGAGATCTACGAGTTCACCCATCCCCACCTGGCCAAGTACGCCATGGCCGAGGGGATCACCTACCTCGGCGACAACAAGGTCACGGCCACGGCCCAGCTTGGCGGCTCGATCAGTGCCCTCCTGATCGAACCCCGCCGGGACGATGCCAACCTGGCCAACGGCCGGGCCGGCGACCGGTTGTACGTGGCCGGTGGCGACACGATCCGGGTCTACGACCTGGCCAGCCGGGCGCTGATTGCGACGTTTGACCTGCCCGGTGCCCAGGCCCTCGCCCTGGATACGGCCGACCACCGGGTGTTCGTGGGTACCGCAAGTGGCGTGATCGCCACGATCGATACGACCGTGGAGCTGGATCCCCTGCGCACGTCCAGCCCACCGGCGGCTCCCAACGGAACGGTGCCCCCGACGCTGGCCAACCTGGGTGTGGGGATCAGCCTCCTATGGGTCAGTCCGGACGGCAGTGCGCTGGCGGCGGGAACCAGCGGGTCGGACGTGGTCGCCGTCGATCCCACCCGGGGCACCCTCGGGGGACGGGTCCACGTCGACGGCCTGGCCGACTTCGCCGACGGCGGCAACACCAACGGCCTGGTCGCGACGCCGGCCGCCATCACCGATCCAACGGCCGAGGCCAAGACCCTGGCCGGGATCACCGGGCTGGACTCGGCGACGATCGAGAACCGCCTCCGGGCGATCGCCAACCAGGGTGGCGAGACGCCCACCGCGGTCCTGGGCACGATTGACGGCAAGGCCAGCGACGCGATCGGGGCGGCCATCTCGGGCGGCAAGCTGACCGGGTTTGCCATCCAGCCACTGCCCATGGTGGCGGTGGCGGGCCGGGCCGGGGTCACCTTCATCTCAGGCCCAACCGGGACCCTTTCCCAGCTGATCGGGACCGACGCGGCCGCCACCGGGCTGGCCGACGTCACCGGGATCGACACGCCCAAGCTGTACGTGGCCGAGGCCGATCGCAAGGTCGCGATGCTCTCGATCGGCGACAGCTCAGCGGGCACGCTCGCGGCGCCGACCAAGCTGAGCACGTTCGCGATGCCCGGTGCGGTGACCAAGATCACCTACGACGACGTGACCAAGATGGTCCACGTCCTGGGCCGGACACCGGACGGCACGGGCCAGACGGTCTACGTGGTGGAGCCCCACGCCAATGCCACCTACGCCGACGCCGTCCTGCCCCTGACCAGCGTGGCCTGGGCAATGGACGCCGTCCACGACTACCCGAGCTCTGACCGCGAGGCCCTCCTGGTGGCCGGGGCAGACGGCACGATCGCCTCGATCGACGTTGGCGGCGATCCGTTTGCGTGGCGCTTCCCGGGTGTCATCGCCGGTGCCCTGACGGCACTCCTGCTGTACCTGCTGGCCCGGATCCTCTTTCGGCGACGATCCGTGGCGGTCCTCGTCGGGGTCCTGGTGGCGGTGGACGGGATGTTCTTCGTGCAGTCCCGGATCGCCATGAACGACGTCTACGTTGGCCTGTTCATCGTCGCCGCATACACCCTGTTTGCCGCGGTCTGGACGGGCTGGTGGCGCTGGCGCTGGGCCTGGCTGGTCAGCCTGCCCGTGATCGGCGTCCTGCTGGGCCTGGCCCTGGCGAGCAAGTGGGTCGGCCTGTACGCCATCGCCGGGATGGGCATCCTGATCCTGGGCCGCTCGGCTCTCGGCCGGATCCTGCTGATCGTGGGCATGATCGCAGGCACCGTGGTCCTGGGCAATATCGCCCTGACGGCCGTGCCGACAGTCCACCCGACCAGCGATGCCAACTACATCTTCGTGCTGGTCATGATCGGGACGACCCTGGCCGCCGTCCTGCTCGCGGTCCTCCGGCCGGTGGCCTGGACCGACGATGAGACGCGCCTGGCGATGATCGGCCCGGCCGGGCTGGGGATCGTGCTGTTCCTGGGCTCACTCGCGGCCGGGATCGCCACCAAGCCGTATACCGTCGGCTCGCTCAAGCTGCAGCCCGTCGAGATCGCCGGGGTGCTCGTGGCCGTGTCGATCGGGCTGTTCGTGGTGTTCCAGGTGGCCGGTTCGTTTGGGATGGGCCCGCTGGCCGCGGCCCCCGAGGCGAGCGACCCGCTCAGCCGGGCGGAGCCGGCCAGTGAACCGCCGCCGGGCTGGCTGCGCCTCGGCTGGGGCTACGGGATCCCGATCGCCTGGATGGCCCTCAGCCTGCTCATCGTGCCGGTGGCCGTGTATGTCCTGTCGTACCTGCCGTGGGTTGCCCTGGGCAACCGGATCACCGACACCTGGCCGCCGGGCCACTCCGGCCAGACCCTGCTCAGCCTGACCAGCTCGATGTACGACTACCACAACAACCTGCGGGCCACCCACCCGGCGTCTTCGCCGTTCTGGGCCTGGCCGCTCGACTTCAAGCCGGTCTGGTTCTACCAGTCCAGCTTCGCGGGCAACACCTCGTCCGCGATCTACGACAACGGCAACCTGGTGACCTGGTGGCTGGAGATCCCGGCCATTGCCTTCGTGGCCTGGCAGGCGTTCAAGCGGGGCAGCCTGGGCCTGGGCCTGATCACGATCGGCTTCGTGCTCCAATGGGTGCCCTGGATGCGAATCGATCGAGCCACCTTCCAGTACCACTACTACACCAGCCTGCCCTTCCTGGTGCTGGCCCTGGCCTATTTCCTGGCCGAGCTGTGGCACGGCGCGTCGCGTCGGACGTGGTTGCTGGCCCGGGTTGCGGCCGCCCTGGCGATCCTCGGCCCGGGCCTGCTCTGGGCGTTCAAGGGGCCGCTGTGCGCTTATGTCCGGGTGAACGTGGCCAACCCCGGATCGGGCGCCTGCGTTGACGCCACGCCGGGCAACCTGCTGATCACGGTCCAGGCCGCGGGCCTCGGCCTGGTCATGCTCGTGGCCGGGATTCTGCTGGTCGCCCAGCTCGTCCGATTGCGCGGCGGCGGCAGCGACCGCCAGCTGGCCCAGATCGTGGGCACCGCGGTGGGTGCCGTGGTCGGCGTGGTCGCTGTCCGCTGGTTCCTGCCAACGACCGCCCTGATCGACCAGGCCGGCTTCTCGACCGCGCCGATTGCGCTGGCCATCCTGGCCGTCCTGGTGCCGATCGCCTGGGTGGTCCTGACCGCCCGCGATGCCCGTCGGTTCGTGGCCGGGGTGCTGGCCGCCGCGACGGTCTTCTTCGTGGGCTTCTATCCGAACATCGCGGCGCTGCCCCTGCCGTCGGCCGTGTTCAATGCCTACCAGGGGATCCTGCCGACCTGGCTCTACCCATTCCAGTTCCCCGACAACACCGACCTGCCGGCGGCGTCGCTGCCGCTCTTCTCGGTCGTCCCGCTGCTGACCGCGGCAATGCTCACGGTGCTGTGTGTGGTGGTCGGCTACAGCGCCTGGTCGGCGCGCATCCCGCGTTCGGGTGATCGCTCGAGCTGAGCCCTCAGTCGCTGCTGGCTGGCGGGTTCAGCGGCCCCGGGATCTCGGCATGGAAGTCGGGTGGCAGGCTGCCGCCGGCGGCCAGCCGCCGGATCACAAAGCCGTAGTACGCCTCCACCTTGGCGCTCACTCGCTCCCAGCTGAACTCGGCCGCCCGGAGTGGGCCCGCCCGGCGCATCGACTCGCGCAGACCGGCGTCGCCGAGCAGGCGAGCAATTGCCCCGGCCAGCTCCTTGGGTTCCTGGGGCTCGACCAGCAGAGCGTTGGCCCCGCGCCGGACCACGCCCTTGTAGCCGTGGATGTCCGAGCACACGATCGGGGCGCCGGCGGCCATTGCCTCGAGGAGGACGATCCCGAACGACTCGCGGCCGGTTGCCGGTGACACGAAGACGTCGGCGGTCTTGTACAGCTGGGCCTTCTCGGCGTCGCTGACCCGGCCCAGGAACTCCACGTCCAGCAGGCGCCTGGTCAGGACGTAGCGCCGGGCCTCGCGTTCCTGGGGGCCCGAGCCCACGATCAGGAGCCGGCAGGCAACGCCCTCGCGGCGCAGGATCCGGTAGGCCTTGAGCAGCTCGAGCAGGCCCTTGCGCGGCTCGTGACGGCCCACGAAGAGCAGGTTGGGCGTGCCGTCCTGCCAGCGGGCCAGGGGCACGGCTCGTTCGAAGCGGGCCAGGTCCACCCCGTTGGGGATGACCTTGTAGTCGCCCGGAAAGAAGCGGTCGATGAAATGGCGGGCGGCCGCGCTAACCGCGATCCGGCCGTGCAGCCGGCCGGCGTGACCCTGCAGGAAGCGCCGCCCGAACTCGTATGACGGCGAGAACCCGGCGTAGGCGTGGAACGTGGCGATGTTCACGCTGCGCGACTGGTGGAGCAGGATCAGCGACAGGAAGGGCACGAACGGCTCGTGGAAGTGGAGCACGTCGAACTGCTCGCGTTCGAGCATCCGGCCGATCTGGCTGACATAGCGCGGCGAGACCGTGATCGTGCCCATCGACCCGTTGGTGGGCATGCTGAAGCCCTTGCCCAGGCGGATCACGTCCCCTTCCGAGGCACGTTGCAGGCCGTGGCTGCTGCTGATGATCCGGACGTCATGGCCGCGCAGGCGGAGGTTCTCGTAGAGGTACCGGACGTGCTCGTTGACCCCACCCGGATCGGGGTAGACGTACGGCGTGACCAGGCCGATCTTCACGGCCGCTCGCCTTCCCGGCCCGGGTCGAAGCGGGGCGGCCGGTCGCGTCCACCCGGGTAGCCGTGATCCCGGCCGGTGCCGTCGTTGCGGACCCGGCCGCGGGTCTCGTCGCGCAGGTCGCGGCCGTACTTGCGGAGCTGCCGGCCGAACGTGCCGAGCTGGCCGGCGGTGTGGTGGAACGTTCCCTGCCAGCCGCTGTGGCGCTCCAGGATGGCCACCCGCAGGTCGTCGGCCGAGTGTCCCGGGAACGTCGTGGAGCCTCGCCCGATTGCTTCGACCGCGTGGGCGTCGCTGCTGCCCACCGTGGCCAGGCCGTGATCGGCCGCAAAGCGGACCACCCGGCGATGGACCGGCCGGCCGAAGGTGGTTGGGTTGAAGACCTCGATCGCATCGGGCCGGTAGCGCGGATCGGGGTCGGCCAGCAGGCGCCGAAGCAGGATGCCCTGGGCGCACAGCGGATAGGGGAAGAGGGGATGGGCCGGGATGGCCAGACCGCCCTGCTCGTGGACCTGGGCAATCGAGGCGCGGAGCGACTGCCAGGGCTTGATCGGTTCGGTCAGCCACAGGCCCAGCAGGTGCCCGCCGCGAGTCGAGATCTCCTCGCCGACGATGACCTCGACGGGCAGTCCGCGCCGCTCGGCCAGGGTGCGCCCGGCGTGGGCCGCATCGATCCGATCGTGATCGGTGATCGCGATCACGTCCAGGCCAGCCAGGACGGCCGCGGCCAGGATGTCGTTGATGCTGGCCGTGCCGTCACTGGCCAGGCTATGGACATGCAGATCGGCCCGGCCGGTCACGTCGCCGGGCAGCCCGCCGGTCACCCGGCCGCCTCGGAAGTGGCCGTAGTCGTCGACCCGGCCGTCGACCCGGCCGTTGGCTCGGCTGTCCAGATCGGGAAGAAGACGGCCCACCACTGGTCCGGGGCCCGGGCAATCAGGCGCTCGAAGGCGGCGACCTCGGCGGTCAGGAACGCTGTGACCTGCTCGCGCCGGGTTCCCGTGGCGGCCGGGTCGATCCGTTCCAGGCGGCCCCGGTAGTGGCCGGGGGTTGTCCGCCAGGCGCCGGCTACGAACGCCGGCACGTTGGACTGGACCGCGAGCAGCCCGGGTCCGGCCGGGACTGGCGCCGGGACACCAAAGAAGGGCACGACGACGCCGCCGCCGGTGATGTCCCGGTCGGCGATCAGGCCGGCGATCTCGCCCCGCTCGAGGGCCCCGGCCAGCTCGCGCCGAGCCTCCCGGATGCCCACGATCCGGACGCCGATCACGCCCCGGGTGCGCACGAACCAGGCCTGGATCGCCGGATCATCGACCTGCTCCATCGGCGCGGTGACCGGCCGCCCCGAGCGCTCGATCAGGTAGAAGCCGGGCAGCTCGAGCGACCCGAAATGGAGCCCCACGAAGATCACCGGGCCGGTCTCGGCGAAGGCCGCATCGACGACCGCCGGGTCCTCGATGATCGTCCGTTCGCGGACGTAGGCACCGCCCATGATCGGAGCGCGCATCGTCTCGAGATAGTTCCGGGCGTAGTGCCGGAACGCCGAGCGGACCAGGCCCTCCAGCCGACGCGGATCGGTTGCGGCCGGCCAGGCCGTCGGATCACCCACCTGCTGGGCGGCCATCCAGGTCACGACCCGCTGGAGGTTGGCCCGGGCGAGGGTGCGCTTGCCGGCAGCCGTCCGGTACCACAGGTCGCCGGCAAACTCGGCCAGCCGGACGGCCACGCCCTCGGGCAGCTTGCAGGCAATCCATGACCCAGTGCCCAGGAGGCGCGCAGCGAGGCTGCCTCGCCACGAGCCGGTCCGTTGCCGGGCGACGGTCATTTGAGGTTGCCGGCCATCCGCTCGGCCCGGGCCGCGAGGGCCTCGGCCTCGGCCGCCGTTGCCGGCCACATCGGCTTGAAGCTGTACCACTGGTCCGGGGCCGCACTGATGATCCGCTCGAGTGCCTCGGCCACGGCCTGCGACGCGCGCTGGAGATCGGCCGGATTGCTCGAGGGGACATTGATCGGCTGGTCCAGCTCGACCAGGAAATGGTCGTTGGCCTGGCGCCGGATGGCGATCGGCAGGATTGTCGCGCCGGTCTTGGCGGCCAGGGCGGCAGGGCCGGCCGGCAGGGTGGTCCACGCCCCGAAGAGGCGGACGGGGATGCCGTCGTCGCGATAGCCCCAGTCGACCAGGAGAGCGAGCAGCTCGTGCCGGCGCAGGACGCCGAAGACCTCGCGCAGGTTGCGCCAGGGGATCACGTGTGCGCCCCACGATTCGCGCTGCCTGCGCAGGATCTCGAACAGCTCGGGAAACGCCGAATCGTCGGCGACGACCGAGATCGGCCAGCCCCGCTCGGCGACGCCCGCGCACACGACCTCGTTGTTGCCGACATGGCAGATCACCATGATCAGGCCCTTCGAGGACTTCCAGTACTCCTCGACCCCATCCAGGCCGTCGCCGTCCACCAGGGTCGCGGCCTGGGCCTGGCTCAGCCGGGGCAGGCGCATCAATTCCACGAGGTAGCGGGCATACGTGGCGTAGGCCCGGAGGGCCAGTCGGCGGACCGCCGGACTGTCCGGCGACTTGCCCAGGACGTAGCCGAAGTTGGCGTTCGACCAGCGCCGCTTGGTGGGCCACAGGAGGTACGAGGCCCGGGTGAACCAGCCGATGACGATCCAGGCCGGCCGGGCCGGCAAACGGGCAAGCAGCCACGACCCGGCTCGGTAGAGCAGGACGCTGGTCCGCTCGATGACCCGGGGGCCCTCGTTTGGACGGCGGTGGGGAGCTTCGAGGCGGTCGGTTGCCGGCGTGCTGCCGGAGGCCGACCGCCCGTTGTCGGTCATCGACGCCCTAGCCGGCGGATGCCGCGACCTTCGCCTTCGCGCCGGCCAGTCGCCGGTAGGTCTTCTTGACCGGAGCCTCGGTGCCAACCAGGGTCTCGTTGTCCTCGCCCTTGATGAACGCCTCGACCCGGTTGAACGCGATGTCATCGTGGATCTGCATCGGCGGGCTCTTCATGAAGTAGCTCGATGGCGCCACGAGGGTGCCCTTGAGCCCGCGGTCCAGGCCCAGCTTCAGGCAGCGGATCGCGTCGGTGATCACGCCGGCGCTGTTGGGGCTGTCCCAGACCTCCAGCTTGAGCTCGGCGTTGAGGGGCACGTCGCCGAAGGTGGTGCCCTCCATCCGGATGTAGCACCACTTCCGGTCGAGCAGCCACGGCACGTGGTCGCTGGGACCGACGTGGATGTCGTCCGGATCCAGCTCGTAGTCGAGCATCGAGGTGACCGCGTTGGTCTTGCTGATCTTCTTGCTCTCGAGGCGCTCCCGCTCGAGCATGTTCAGGAAGTCGGTGTTGCCCCCGAAGTTGAGCTGGTAGGTCCGGTCGAGCCGGACGCCCCGGTCCATGAACAGGCGGGTCAGCACCCGGTGGGTGATCGTGGCGCCGACCTGGCTCTTGATGTCGTCGCCGATCACCGGCAGGCCTTCCTCGGCGAAGCGGCGCTGCCAGTAGGGCTCACGGCCGATAAACACGGGGATGGCATTGACGAACCCCACGCCGGCCTTGAGGGCCTGCTCCACGTACCACTTGGTCGCCTCTTCGGAGCCGACTGGCAGGTACGAGACGACCACGTCAACCTGGCGCTCGCGCAGGATCCCGACCACGTCGGCCGTTGGGCCAGGGGCCTTCTCGATGATCTGGCTGAGGTATTTGCCCAGGCCATCGTGGGTCATGCCCCGGTCCACCTTCACGCCCAGGTGGGGGACCTGCTTGAACACGTAGGTGTTGTTGGGCTTGGTGTAGATCGCCTCGGACAGGTCCTTGCCCACCTTGTTCTTGTCGATGTCGAAGGCGGCCACGAACTCGATGTCGCGAACGTGATAGCCGCCCAGGTCGACGTGCATCAGGCCCGGGACGAAGTCGTCCTTCTTGGCGTTCTCGTAGTAGTAGCGGCCCTGGACCAGGCTGCTGGCGCAGTTGCCCACGCCCACGATCGCGACCCGGATCTTGCCGTCGCCGCGGCGTCCTGCCCCGGCGTGGCCGGTGTTGGCGCTGGCCGCCGATGGGCTTGACCCGTTGCCCGTACTGGCCGCCTTGCCATTCGTGGCGGTCTTCCCGTTGCTGTCGTTCTTCGGCACGTGTGCTCTCTCCTACTTGCCGTCGGTGGTGGCGGCCTGCTTCGTGACGTGGATGATGCGCTGGATGACGGTGATCGTGGCGAGGATGGCGATGAGACCCAGGGCGATGCTCAGGGCCCGGGCGCCATCGCTGGTCGTGGTTGAGCCGGCCGGGATGCCACCCAGGACCCCGGCCAGGAACAGGCCGAGACTGAGGATGACCAGCCGGACCTCGCGCGGGGCCAGGCCAACGGCGGCCATCCCCCGGCCACTGGCGAAGCCCAGGCCTTCGGCGCGGGCGCGGGTGTAGCTGACCAGGAATGCCTCGGACATCGCAGCGGCGGCCAGCCCGGCGCCCAGATTGAAGCCGGCGTTCAGGCAGCCGATGACAATCCCGACGTAGACGACCGACTCGCCCCAGCGATCGAAGACCGAATCGAGGAAGGCGCCGGTCTTCGATGCCCGCCCGGTGGCCCGGGCCAGCGCGCCGTCGAACATGTCAAAGGCACCGCCCAGGAAGACCACGATTCCGGCGACCAGCCACAGGCCGAGGGCGGCCAGGCCGGCTCCGACGACGGTGATCGCGAAGCCCAGCACGGTCAGGCCATTGGGGGTCAGCCCGAGTCGGCCGAACAGGAGGGCGACCGGCTCACCGATGGTCCGAACCCGCTGGCGGAAGCCCGGGGCCGTGGGCGGGTTGGCCGTGGGCGGGTTGGCGGTCATCGCCCGGGGACCATTCCGAGGAGTTCGCGCTCGTGGGCGGCGGCCTCGGCGAAGGCCTCCGGGCGCAGGCTGCAGATGGTCTCGCGGCCGATCCGCTGGGTGGTCACGATGCCCGAAGCGCGCAGCTTGCCGAGGTGCCAGCTGACGAGGGGCTGGCTGAGGCCAACGTGCCCGATGAGCTCCGTCACGGTTGCCGAGCCGTCGACCAGGCGCTGGACAATCCGGAGTCGATTGACATCGGCCAGGGCCTTGTGGAACAGCCGAATCTGGCGCAGCCCATCGGGCTGGTCGACCACTGACGCGATCGTGGACCGGATCCGGGCTGGCGAGGGGCTCAGGGTGGTTCTCCAGGAGGCTGGCTGGCTCGCCGGGCTCCAGGCCGAATTGACCAAGGCTCAACGGTCATTTATATAAAGCGTTGTTGATCCTAGGCCACTCTTGGATGCCCTGTCAAGGGGCTACCGGCGCCGGTTCCGTGCCGCGCGGCCGCCCGGACCACCAAATCGGCCGCCACCGGACGCTTATGACAGAACCTGGCTCGGATTCGCGGCCACGACGGTCCGGGACGCACCGATTCGTGCGTAGCCGCCCACCCGTCGAGGTGGATCTGTGCCTGCGCAGGCCCAAGTTCTGTTGTAGGCGTCTCTCAGCGAACGATTTGGCGAGTCGCCCGGCTGCCGCTGCGTAGTGCTTGGGTCCCTGTGACTCGCTAGATCGGGCCGGGCGGCACTGGAGGCGACGATGGAGACCGATCACGATCGGGATCGAGGGCGGGAGCTTCACGCGCCGACCATGTGGCGCCAGCTACCCGCCCCTCCACTTTGGAGGACGACAGGATGAACGTCGTCGAGCGTCTGATCGCAGCCGCGGCGCTATTCGTGGCCGCCCATTTCGCGATGGGCTTCATCAATCCGAGCGCAGGCGGCAGTGGCGGGGCCCTGATCTTCCCGTTCGCAGCCGACGCGCCGACGCGCTGGGCCTTCGGGACGCTCGACAGTGTCCCCTTCGTGTTCCTCGTCCCGATCATGATCGGCTTGGCCGGGATTGCCGTGCTGACCTTCTTCCTGGCCTTCCTGGCCACGTTCGGCCTGTGGGTGCCGGCTGACCTGTGGCGACCGCTGGTTGTCGTTGGCGTCGCCTGCTCGGGCCTCCTGCTCGTTCTCCATCCGAGCGTGTGGGTCGTCCTTCCGTTGGCCCTCGATGCAGGCCTGGCGTGGGCAGCCTGGACAGCTGTCTGGACCCCCGTCAGCGCGTAGCCAGTCGCCGATCGACTTGTCGGCGATGATCCACCTGTTGCTGCAAGGCACCGATCGAGCGAACCTTCTGGACGGACCGTTCGTCTTGTAGGGGATGAAGGCAATCAGTGACGACGCGATGACTTCCAGCCGACGGCCGGCGCCGTCCCGAGACGCGGACTCGGCCGAGGCACGCTTCCGGACGCTTGCCGCCGGAGAGCTCGACCGGGCGTACCGCCTGGCCGGCCTGTTGATGGGCGACGCAATCGAGGCGGAAGACGCGACCCAGGAGGCGCTCCTGAAGGCCTGGTCGTCGCTCAAGTCGCTGCGCGACCCGGCCGGCTTCCAGGCCTGGTTCGACCGGATCCTGGTCAACACCTGCCGCGATCGACTCCGGCGACGCAACCGGATCCGGTTCATCGACATCGAAGGGACCGTCGAAACCGCCGCCGGCGGCGACCCGTTCAGGGCCTTTGTCGAGCGTGACGCGATCCTGTCGGCGATGACCGGGATGCGCCTGGAGTGCCGCCAGGTCGTGGTCCTCCACTACTGGGCCGACCTGCCCCTGGCCGAGATTGCCAGCCGGCTGGGGTTGCCCCTGGGCACTGTCAAATCCCGGCTGTTCGAAGGCCGCGAATACCTGCGCACGTCGACCGATCGAGCGGCCGGCGGGAAACGAGGCTGACCATGGACGACTTCGACCAGTTCGACCGCGAGATCCGCAACGCCTTCCACGCCCGACAGCTGCCGGGCGCGCCAAGGTCGCTGTTTGACCAGCTGGCCGACCTGCCAGCCCGGCACGTCGCGCCCTTCCCGATGTTCCGGCTGGTCCTGGGGCTCGCTGCGACGCTGGCCGTCCTCGTGGTTGCGGCCGTGGCCCTCAACGGCAGCTCGCCGACCCAGCCGCCGGTTGGGTCACCAGTCGCCTCAGCGCTGTCCTCGGCTCCGGCCGTCAGCCCATCGGTCGTGCCGTCCAGCTCGGTCATTCCTTCGCCCAGCCCCACCGCCACGCCTGCGCCGACTCCGACGCCTTTGCCGAGCCTGCCGCTCAAGACGCCGACGCCCGCGACCAACGTCGGCCAGGCCGGCCTGATCGACGCGACCCATGGTTGGGCGGTGGCCGATCAGCGGCTCGTGATCACGGCCGACGGCGGTACGACCTGGCTCGACGTCAACCCGCCGGCGCCGACCGAGGGCAGCACCCCGGCCAACCTGCTCAATGTCCAGTTCCTTGACCCACAGCACGGCTGGGTCGCCTTCGCCGAGCCGTTCAAGCTGGGGACCGATCCGGGCTTCGGCCGGATCGACGTCTGGCGGACAACCGATGGTGGGCAGACCTGGGCCAAGGCGCAGCTCCCACCGGCGGTCATCCATAACCAGGGCGACACGCTCGGTGACTTCATGTTCGACTTCCTCGATGCCACCCACGGGGCGGCCTTCATCACCGGCGGCAACGCCAACCGGGCCAACGACAGCGACCTGTACTGGACGTCCGACGGCGGGCGCACCTGGTCGGCCGATCGGCCGAC
>JBBRIV010000013.1:0-21969 GCA_038220425.1 Candidatus Limnocylindrales bacterium | reverse complement strand
CGAGGCCTCTTCGCGCCACCTGAGCGCTTTGACCGGGGTCGGTTCTCCGAGGCGGACGTCGCCCGAACGGTGACCGAGACGGCGGTGGCGATCCTCCAGGCCCGGGGCGAGCCGGCCCGGACGGAACGACTCCTGGGCGAGATCCTGGTTGGTCTTGACCGGGCTGGCCACCTGCGCCGGCTGGTCGCTCCCGAGGTCGATGGAGCCGATGGCCCGGTTCGGGACACGACGGAAACGATCGACGAGCACGTCGGCCGCCCGCAGGATCGCCCGTCTGGCGCCGGGCAATCTGGCGCCGGGCAATCTGGGCCTGGACAGTCCAGCAGCGGGCCGCCGGGCGGCCCGGACGGGCGATCGTCGCCGCGCACCGGGCCGGGATCGCTCCGCGGCCAGCCGCTGTCGGCCCGCTCTGAGTCTGCCCGGGCCCCCGAGGTTGCCGTGGCAGCGGATCGAGTCGAGCGGCTCCTGGCCCTCGTCCGGACTGAGCTCGCCCGGCCGGATCATCGGCGCCTCAGGGAGATCGAGCCCGGACGGTGGTGGCTGACCGACCGGGACGATGTCGCCGCGGCCGCCCTGCCCCTGGCCGACCGCGTCGAGTGGGCCGTGTTCAGCCTCCTGTCGACCGCCGGCCGGCTCTCGGAGGGCGCCTTCAACGAGCGGATTGCCGGGCTGTTCAGCGGCCACGACCTGCCCGACGAGGCTCTCGTGGGGGCGTGCCTCGAGAGCTATCGGAGCCTGGCCAGCACGTCGGATCGGGTTGTCACCTCGGACGACCTGCTGCGTCGTAGCCAGGAACACAGTGAGATCGTGGCCCTCCTGGCCAACCTCGGACATCAGCTGGGCCTGCGGGTCTGGATCTCCAGTCGGGAGCAGGTCCGGCGCCTGGCCGGCCGGACCCTGGGCGGCTGGCTGGACGACTCGGAATTCCGTTCCGGCCCGCCCCATGTTGGCCGGGCCCGGGCCGAGATGATCGACCAGGTTGACGTGACCTGGCACTTCCGGGCCCGACTGACGATGCTTTTCGAAGTCGAGTGGACCGCGATGCTCGGCGAGCCCCTGCTCCGCCGAGGCGGCCAGATTCCCGCCGACCCGGACCTGGTCCGGTTCCTGGTGGTAGCCCCGGAGCGGACCGAGCTGATCCGCTACAAGCTCGAGCGGTCGCCGCTCCTGCGCTCGGCCCTCGAAGCCGGCAACTGGCACATCCTCAAGGCCAACCACCTGCGCGCCTTTGCCGAGCGCGAGCAACCCCTGCTGGCGGATCTCGAACCGTACCTGGGCCTGGATCCCGTGATCGAGCGCCAGGCGGGCGAGCAGACGACCCTGTTCGGCGGATGATCGCCGGGGCCTTCGAGCGGGTTGGCTGGCCGATCGGATCGGGTACCCTGACAGCCACTTGCGTTCGGTCCCCCGAACGCCGCCCTCGATCGACACTGTCATGGAGGCTTGGGTGACCGGGTTCGATCCGTCCAGTCCAGTCAACCTGCTCGCCGACCGGTTCTGGGAGTCGATTCTCGAGCAGAATCCCACCACGGCCACGATGTATGGCGATGAGCGCTACGACGATCGCCTCGAGGACCCGGGACCGGTCGGCCGTGCCCGAGCGCGGGCGCTGGCCGAGTCCACCCTGGCCCAGGTCCGGGCGATTGACCCGGCCGACCAGCCGCTCGAGGACCGGATCACCCTGGACATGGTCCGGGTGGTCTGCGAGCTGGCCATCGAGCAGGACGACCAGCGGATCTACCTGCTCCGAGCCGTCGACCAGATGGGCGGTCCGCAGACGCTCCTGCCAACGGTCGCGACGTTCCAGGCGGCGGATACCCCCGAACGGTTGGAGCGCTTCCTGGCCCGCCTGCAGGCCTATCCTGCGTTCATCGCCGCCAACATCCGACTTCTCGAAGAGGGTCTTGCCAGCGGCCTGACGGCACCCCGGATCGTGACCGAGCGGACGATCGCCCAGCTTGAACGAATGCTCGACACGACGGCCGAGGATTCGGTCGTGGTCAAGATGGCCCGGGTGGCCAGCGAGGCCGATCGGGCCCGTGTCCTGGAGGTCGTCCGGGACGAGGTGATCCCGGCCGACAAGGCCTTCCTCAGGGCGCTCAGCGGACCGTACCGCGCGGCCAGCCGCGAGGATCCGGGGCTGTGGTCGGCGCCCAACGGCGACGCGCTCTACCGGACCCAGGTCCTGGCCTGGACCACCCTCGCCCTGGAGCCGGCCGACCTGCACCAGATCGGTCTCGATGAGCTCGAGCAGATTGAGCTCGAGCGGATGGCCATCGCCCAGGCCCAGGGATTCGCCGACAGCCGGGCGTATCGAGCCCACCTGGCCGCCGACCAGGCCAATACTCCCAAGTCGGCCGCCGAGCTCCTCGACCGGGCCCGGGCGGATATCGACCGGGCGATGGCCGTTGCGCCGCGCTACTTCGGGGTCCTGCCCCGGGCCGGCTGCGAGGTTCGGGCGGTCGAGGAGTTCAAGGAGAAGGACAGCCCCTTCGCCTACTACTACCCGCCCACCACCGACGGTTCGCGCTCCGGCATCTATTACGCGAGTACCTACGACCTGCCCTCGCGCTCGTATTCCAAGCTGGCCAGCACGACCTATCACGAGGCCGTTCCGGGTCACCACTTCCAGATCGCGATGGAAATGGAGAACGAGAACCTGAGCACCTTCCGGCGGCTGGGCTCGCGCCTGGTGGGCGGTGCCTATGTCGAGGGCTGGGGCCTCTACTCGGAACGGTTGGCCGACGAGATGGGCCTCTTCCGGAACGAGGCCGAGCGCTTCGGGATGCTCGACGCGATGGCCTGGCGGGCGGCCCGCCTGGTCGTCGACACCGGCCTGCACGCCCTGCGTTGGCCGCGCCAGCGTTCGATCGAGTTCCTGCGCGGCGCAGGACTGAGCGACACGGACGCCGAGATCGAGACCGATCGCTACATCTGCTGGCCCGGCCAGGCCCTGACCTACAAGGTCGGCCAGCGCGAGATCGAGCGCCTGCGAGCCACGATCGAAGCCCGCGACGGCTCGGCGTTTGACCTGCGCGCCTTCCACGATGCCGTCCTGGGCCACGGCTCACTGCCCCTGGCGACGCTCAGCCGCGAGCTCCCCACCTGGGTCGCCACGCCGGCCTGATCGGACGCGCCGTGCGGCGGCCGTGCGGCGGGGCCGGCGTAGCCCGCTTGGGAGACCCCGAGCTGGCGGGTCTGCGCGGCCGGGGTGACACCGACCTGGCGGGTCCATGCGGCGGGGCCGGCCTGGGCGACCCCGAGCTGGCACCCAGACCCCCGTATCACGACTAACCTTAGGTGACGCGCTGGAGCGCCGATTCCGGCCCGGCCCGGACCGCGTTGGCCGCCCTGACTGCCCGGATAGCACGACGATTCGTAGATCGAGGCGTACGAGGCAGATTTCGGGCCCGGGGATCCTGTCCCGCGCCTTCTGGCCCGTCGACTAACAGTAGTCGTGATATCCGGCGGCTCCGATCTGAATCAGATCAATGATCGCGACGTGCTGGCGGGTCCACCTGGTCGTTTTCCGGCACCTGCTGCAGGAAGACGACGAATCTCGGCTCCACCTCGTCGCGTTCCTGCATCTGATGCCGATTTCCCGAATGCCTCGCAATCGGCTGGTCGCGTTCATTCATATGATGCAAGTTCGAGCAGGGGACAGCCGGTTAGCCCACCCAGGGAATCAGAGTCCGTGGCGCTAGGGGCGGCCTGCCCGGTCCGGCAGGATGGTGTGATGGAGGGTGGACAGTGTGTGCTGCGGAATCACCCTTCGAGACCAGATGCATTCACGCCGCTCGCCGCTGTCCATCCCAGCCCGTCGGCCATGTGAGATGACGGAGGCTCGCAACGATCAGGAGAAGCGGGCTGAAGCGGCTGACCTGGCTTCGTCTTCCTCGAGCGCGTCCGCTCGGAGTTCCTTGACTCGCCGGATCGCACCTGGAACGGCAAGGTCTACGGTCCGCGCCGCGGACTCGCGCGATCGCGCTTCGCAGTCGAACAGGCACTCGAACGCGAGTGTGGAGCCGAAGTCTGGATCCGTGACGCTCATCGCGTCGATGAGGTGCGCTCGACAACAGGTGGGCACGTACCGCCGATAGATGTCCTCGAATCCCTCGAATGGCCCGCGACCGGGATAGCGGTGAAGGATCCGGGCGTAGGCGAACAGATCCCGATGCGTCCGCGCGGCCCAGCGGATCCGCTCGAGCACCCACACGAGGTCCTCATCCGTCGCGTGACGTTCGAGCAGTCGAGTTGCGATGACCTCTCGAAAGTCGGTCTTGTCGCGCCACGCACGCGCAATGTCGAGCGCCACTGGAGCCGGGAGGCCCTCGAAACCGCGAAGGACGGAGATCTTGAATCGCGCGTTGCCTGACCCGAAGCGGCCAAGGCGTGTCAGGAGTCGAGTTCCTGGCTCGACGATGGACGGATCCCCGATCACCCCGAGGACTTGGATCGCGCGAGCCGCCAGTCCCAGATTGTCGCCGTTCATGGCCGCATCGATGGCGTCTCGGTCAACGACCGAACCGGACTTGATGCGGTCCACCAGAACGGCTGCGGCGGGGTCTGGCTTCAGCGGACCCCGACCCTGCACCTTCTCGAGGAGCGTCGTGGTCGGAAGTGACAGGAGGTCCGGAGTGGGGTCGGCTGGGCTCGGGTCTTTGACCAGAACTGAGGAGAGAGGCCCGGTCTTTCGCCAAGTTCGCCACGGCTCGGCGCTCGTCGCTCGACCCTCGGCCAGTTCGTTCCTCGCATCCGAACCGAACCGCGCAAGCAAGACCGCATCGAGGCCGTCCCATGCTGCGGTATGACCGGTCTTCCCCAGCGCGAAAACGGCGTCGGGCCACCAGACTCCCCACTTCACGTAGTCGCGCACCGCTTCGATCGCACCTGGCCTCCCTGCCCGAGCAAGTAGGCCGAGGACGCCCAGCGGTAGCCAGTCGCGCGTCGAGTGCGACTGGCCGTGGTCGGGGTTCTCGGTCAAGATCTTCCTGACCGGGGCGTCGTCGATGCCACGCGCAAGGATCAGGCGAGCGTAGTAGAGGTCTCGGTCCTCATCCTGGGCGTTCAGGCGTGGATCGTTCGCCAGGCACCGAAAGATTGCTGACTCGACGGCCTCGGTCGGCTTCCCGAGCGCGTCGAGGTAGCCGCTCCCGAGGCCGCGCTGAACCTTGCCGAAGAACGAGTCAGATCGGACGAGTCGGGTCACTCGGAGTAGGTGTCCACGGCCGCATCGTCGGGCCACTGGTCAGTAAGCGCAACCAGAGTCGCCGGCGGCGGCTCGATCAGCGGCACCGAACAGCGCTCACTTGGCCTACGGTCCCGCGGCGACCTGCCACGCCACGCCGGCCTAGGGGCGGTGTGCGCCGGCCAGCTCGCGGAGATGGGCGGCGAGTTCCGCGTGTCCGGCCCGCTCGGCGAGGTCGGCCGGGGTCAGGATGTACTCGGTCAGGGCGCTGGGGTTCGCGCCGCGCTCGACCAGGACGTCGGCCAGTGCCGTCAATCCGTTGGCGGCAGCCGCGTGAAGGGGGTGTAGCCGCCCCGCTGAGGTTGATCCGGCTGGGCGCCATGGGCAAGGAGCAGCCGGGCCACTGCTTCGTGCCCGCCGGCGACGGCGCTGTGGAGCGCTTGCACGCGCAGGTCGCCGGCGGCCCACACATTCGGGTCGGCGCCCCGGTCGAGGAGCTCCTGGGCGGCCCGCAGCCGGCCGAAGAACGCGGCCAGGTGGAGGGCGCTGAAGCCGTCGGCTGAGCGCTGGTCGATCGGGCCGCTGTCGGCCTCGTCGAGCAGCTCCGACAGCCTGGCCAGGTCGCCCACGATGGCCGCCTCGAACCGGTCCAGCTCCGGCTTGGCGGCCAGGATCCGCTCGACGATGGCCGGCTGCTGGGCGTAGGCCGCGGCGGTGACGGCGGTCAGTCCGGCGCTGTTGCTCGACCCGGCCAGGTACGGCCGAGTCGCGAGCAGCTGGTCGACCGCGCCCAGGTCGCCGGTGCGGATGGCCTCGAACAGGTCAGCGCTGGCAGTCACCGCCAAACGGTAGCAGCGCTCGTCCTGCCGTCGCGTGCCGCGCCAGTTGCCGACGGTTTGGCCACGTTCTACCCAGGTCGAGCGCGGAATCCGCACGAGTTGTGACGGTTGACCGCGAATCTCGTGTTGACCGAGCCCCATCGGTGGTGGCATCCTAGGGCGGATCCAGTCCCGTATCGCGCAACGGCCCCCGGGCCGTTCCACGAATCGGGCCCCCGTCTCGCCTGCTGCGCCCGCACAATGGCGCACAGGTTCTCCAATCCGGAGGGATTCATGGCCACCGAACCCGCCATCCGCCCGACCCCGACGCTCAAGCGCGACCGCCAGCATGAGCTCTACCAGCGTGCCCTCAAGTCGATGCCCGGTGGCACCGACTCGAATTTCCGAGCCTGGGGCGAGGACACCATCTACGTCGATCGGGGCAAGGGTGGCCGGGTCTGGGACTTCGACGACAACGAGTTCGTCGACCTCCGGATGGGCTATGGGCCGGTGATGCTTGGGCATGCCGATCCGCGCGTCGATGACTACGTCAACGAGCGCATGCGCCGCGGAGTCAGCTTCTCGCTGACCAGCGAGGACGAGGTCCAGGCCTGCGAGCTGATCAAGGAGATCACCGGCTGGGTCGAGATGGTCCGGATGACCGTGTCCGGCACCGAAGCCACGATGCACGCCATGCGCATCGCCCGGGGCTACACGGGTCGGAGCAAGATCATCAAGTTCGAGGGCCAGTACCACGGCGTCCACGATTACGCCCTGATCAGCGTCCTGCCCAACGACATGGGCGAGCTGGGCGATCGCGAGAACCCGGTCCGCCTGGCCTGGGGCCGGGGCATCCCCGAGGCGGTCACCCAGACGGTGATCCCCGTTCCCTACAACGACCTGGCCACCCTGCGCGCCGTGTTCGAGCGAGAAGGCGACGACATCGCCGCGGTCATCGTCGAGCCAGTCCTGGGCAATGCCCAGGGCATCCTGCCCAGGGAGGGCTTCCACCAGGGCGTGCGGGCGATCACCAAGGAGTTCGGAGCCCTGCTCATCTTCGACGAAGTCAAGACCGGCTTCCGGATGGCTCGCGGCGGCGCCGCCGAGTACTTCGGGATCACGCCCGACCTGGCCACCTTCGCCAAGGCGATCGGCAACGGCTACCCGGCGGCCGCGTTCGGGGGCAGTCGCGAAGTAATGAGCATGCTGCCCGACAAGGTCAGCCACGGCGGCACCTATGCCGGCAACCGGGTCGCGGCAGCGGCAGCGGTGGCCACCCTGTCGATCCTCAAGGACGGCAGCGTCGTGGAGGGCATCAAGCGCCGCGGCCTGTCGATCCAGGCCGGCCTGGCCTCGATCCTCGACGGCAAGGGGCTGCCCTACAACTTCACCGGTGTTCCGGCAATGTTCGGG
Source organism: Candidatus Limnocylindrales bacterium (assembly GCA_038220425.1). GTDB lineage: Bacteria > Chloroflexota > Limnocylindria > Limnocylindrales > CSP1-4 > Palsa-1033. The sequence continues at coordinate 14,550 of JBBRIV010000013.1, read as the reverse complement.
ATCATGTTCACCGACCAGGACGTGCGCGAGTACCGCGACTGGGTCAAGACCGACCATGACCTGTACGACGCCGTCGCGACCGGGATGCACCCGCGGGGGGCCATGCCCGAACCCGACTCGCGCGAGCCGTGGTTCCTGTGCGCCGCCCATAACGACGCCGATGAGGCCAAGGTCCTCGAGGCGTTCGAGGGCTCGCTGGAGGCCGCTCTCGACGCCCGGGCCCATGGCATCTCGACCCCCGGCGTCGTCCCCGGATGACGGCCAGGTGAGCCTGATCGGGATGCGTCCTTGATCGACGGGAATGCCGTCCGGTCGGTGGACCGGGCGGCCTCGCTGCTGCTCGCGCTGGGGGAGTCGGCCGGCGAGGCCGGGGTGACCGAGCTGGCCCGCCGGCTGGGACTGCACAAGTCCACGGCGTCCCGGCTGCTGGCCACCCTCGAACGGCGGGGCCTGGTCGAACAGGACGAGGAAACCGGCAAGTACCGGCTTGGCCTCGTCGTGATCCGCCTGGCCGAGCGCGCCGAGCGGACGCTCGACCTGCGCGGGATCGCCATGCCCGAGCTGGAGCGACTGGCCCGGCTGACTCGCGAGACGACGGGCCTCGGCTCCATCGAGGGCGATCAGCTCCTGACCGTTGCCCAGGCCGATGGACCCAACCTGATCGCGGTCGGCGACTGGACCGGCCGGGCCACCCCGCTCCATTGCGTCGCGTCGGGCAAGGTCCTGCTGGCCGCCCTGGCCGAGCGCGAGGTACTGCGCGTCGTGCGCAAGGGACTGGCTGCCTACACCGATCGCACGATCACCGAACTCGAGCCCCTGCTGGAGGAGCTGTCCCGGGTCCGCCGGCGCGGCTACGCCACGGCCATCGGCGAGTTCGAGCTTGGGCTCAACGCGGTCGCAGCGCCCGTCCACGACGCTCGCGGTGCGGTCATCGCCGCGGTCGACATCTGGGGCCCGGCGTTTCGGCTGACCCCGCGCCGGATCCCGGAGCTGGCCTCCCAGGCCCGCGAGGCCGCGGCCGCCATCTCGGTTCGCCTTGGCGGCGCCGCCGCCTGACCGCTAGGCTGGGCGGGACATGCCAGACACCTACTCCGGCTGGGCGGTGATCATCGCCGACCGCCTGCTGATCGCCCTGGTCATCGTGGTCGTGGGCATCGCGATCACCCGCCTGTCGTTGGGCACTATCCGGCGGATCCTGGGGGCAATGCAGGCCCGGGCCCAATCCGAAGCGTCGCTCGACGAAGCGGCCGAGGTCGCCAAGCGCTTCACGACCATCGATGCCCTGGCCGGCTACGTCGTCAAGGGCTTCGTGGTCACGATCGGCGGGCTGCTCGTCCTCGAGCAGATCGGCCTGGATGTTGGCCCGGCAATCGCCGGCCTGGGCGTGGTTGGCATCGCCATCGGCTTCGGCGCGCAGGCGATCGTCCGGGACTTCTTCTCGGGGATCCTGATCCTGGTCGAGAACCAGTACGGCCAGGGAGATGTCGTCGAGATCGCGGGGGTCACCGGCACGGTCGAAGAGCTGACCTTGCGCCGGACTGTCCTGCGCGACGCCGACGGCGTCGTCCATCACGTCCCGAACGGCGAGATCAAGGTCGCCTCCAATCGGACCCGGATCTGGCGCCGGATCAACCACGACGTGGTGGTGGCTTACGGCACCGATATCGAGCATGCGATCGCGGTCTTCGATGCCGTGGGAGCGAGTCTGGCCGCCGATCCGGCCTGGGCTGCCCGGATCCTCGAGACGCCGGCCGTGGATCGTGTCGACCAGCTGGGCGAGCGCGGGATCACCCTCAAGATCCTGGGCCGGGTGCGCGCCGGCGAGATGATTGCCGTCAGCGGCGAGCTGCGCAAGCGGATCCTGGCCGCGATGGCCGCCAACGGGATCCAGATCCCGGCCCCGGTCCTGGCCTCGGGCATGCCGGTCGGTGTGTCCACCTGGGCGGGGCTCACGCCGCGCTCGGACCTGGACGACGACCCGCCCGCCGGGGACGGACCTGGCGAGGACCTCGCGCCCGGGGCCTGATCAGCCGGGGACGGCGACGGCCCGCGTAGAATGGCGGCCAGACGCCGCAGGAGAATCCTCGTGAGCACCGAGCCCGCATCCCAGCCCGAGATCGAGAACCTCCTGGTCGAGGCGCGCAAGTTCCCGCCCGATCCGGCCTTCGTGGCCCAGGCCAACGCGGGCGCCGAGCTGTATGCCGAAGCCGAGGCCGACTTCGAGGCGTTCTGGGCAAAGCGTGCGCGGGAGCGCCTGCGCTGGACAGAGCCCTTCCACACGACCCTTGAGTGGGATCTGCCGTTCGCCAAGTGGTTCCTGGGCGGCAAGCTCAACGTCTCCGAGAATTGCCTGGACCGGCATGTCGAGAACGGCCTGGGCGACAAGGTGGCCTATCACTGGATCGGCGAACCGGGCGACTCTCGGACGCTGACCTACAGCGACATGCTGCGCGAGGTCAGCAAGGCCGCCAACGCCCTGAAGGAGCTGGGAATCGTGGCCGGCGACCGGGTCGCGATCTACATGCCGATGATCCCCGAGCTGCCGATTGCGATGCTGGCCTGCGCCCGGCTGGGGGCGGCCCATACCGTGATCTTCGGGGGCTTCTCGGCCGAGGCCCTGTCGGACCGGATCAACGACGCCCAGGCCAAGGTCCTGATCACCGCCGACGGTGGCTGGCGACGGGGCAAGCCGGTGGGGCTCAAGCACCACGCCGACGAGGCGCTGGCCTCGACCCCCTCGATCACGGCTGCGATCGTGGTCGACCGGATCGGCGGCGGGGTCCACATGGTCGAGGGCCGCGATTACTGGTGGCATGACATCGTCGACCGCCAGGACCCGGTCTGCCCGCCGGTGCCGGTGGACAGTGAGCAACTCCTGTACCTGCTCTACACCTCGGGCACCACGGCCAAGCCCAAGGGCATCATTCACACCACTGCCGGCTACCTGCTGGGGGCCTCGTTCACCCATGAGATGGTCTTCGACATCAAGCCCGACGACGTCTACTGGTGCGCGGCCGATATCGGCTGGGTGACCGGCCACAGCTACATCGTCTATGGACCGCTGGCCAACGCCACGACCGGGGTCCTGTACGAGGGAGCCCCGGACACCCCGGCCTGGGATCGCTGGTGGCAGATCGTCGAGGACCTCAAGGTCACGATCCTGTACTGCGCTCCGACCGCGATCCGGGCGTTCATGAAGCAGGGCGAAGCCTTCCCCGCCCGGCACGACCTGTCTTCATTGCGGGTCCTGGGCTCGGTCGGCGAGCCGATCAACCCCGAGGCCTGGCTGTGGTACCACACCAACATCGGCGGCGCGAAGACACCGATCGTCGACACCTGGTGGCAGACCGAGACCGGCTCGATCCTGATCAGCCCGTTGCCGGGGGTGACCACCACCAAGCCTGGCTCGGCGACGTTCCCCTTGCCGGGCATCGTGGCCGACGTGGTCGACGGAGCCGGCCAGAGCGTGCCTTTCGGCGGCGGCGGCTACCTCGTCCTCAAACAGCCCTGGCCGTCGATGCTGCGCGGGATCTACGGCGATCCGGAGCGCTACCGGGAGACCTACTGGAGCCGCTTCCCCGGGATGTATTTCGCGGGTGACGGGGCCAAGCGCGATTCGGAGGGCTACCTCTGGCTGCTCGGCCGGGTCGACGACGTGATGAACGTGGCCGGCCACCGGCTGAGCACGATCGAGGTGGAGTCGGCCCTGGTCGACCATCCCAGCGTGGCCGAAGCGGCCGTGGTGGGCAAGGCCGACGAGATCTCCGGCCAGGCGATCTTCGCGTTCGTCACCCTCAAGGCCGGGGTTGAGCCGCACGACACCCTGGCCGTCCAGCTGCGTGAGCACGTGGCCTACGTCATCGGCCCGATCGCCCGGCCCAAGTTCCTGATGTTCACGCCCGACCTGCCCAAGACGCGCTCGGGCAAGATCATGCGCCGGCTCCTGCGCGACATCGCCGAGAACCGGGTCCTGGGCGACACCACCACCCTGGCCGATGCCGGCGTGGTCGAGATGATCCGGGACAACAGCGGATCGGCCGAGGAGGAGTAGGTGCCCTTCGGCTTCGGCAAGCGCGAGGACAAGCCCAAGCCCGCTTCGGATTCCGATTCTGAGGCTGCCCCGGCCGGAGTCCCGCCGGCGGTCCCGACGCCACCCGCCGGCGGCATCGCCTTCGATGGGTTGACCGAGGAGTGGCGCCTGGTGGGGATCATGGACGTCACCGGCCGCCTGTCCGACGCGCTGAACCGGCGCGACGCCATCTCGATCCGCGACGTCAACTGGGCCCCCCTGGATGGCTCCGAGCCATTCAGTGCCGTGCCCGGATTGCGTAGCATCGATCCCTACGACCTGATCGTGGTGCTGGCCGGTGAGGGCACGCTGCCCGTCTTCTCAGATGACGAGAAAGCCGCCCACCGGGTGCACAAGCTGGGCTACGGCGTGTCCCTCGAAGTACCGCCATTCCGGGTCAGCGGAACCGTCCACCTGTTTCCCGGGGCGGAGCCCGAGCGCCTGCTGGACCGTTCGAACGAGATGTTCTTTGCCGTCACCGGGGGAGTGGTCAGCCTCAACGACCAGCGGATCGGCGACGGCCAGACGGCCACGATCCTGGTCAATCGGCAGTACCTGCGCCGGGTGGAGCAGGTCGATGGGGAAGCCGCCCAGGACGGCCCCGCGAGCTAGACCCGGGCGGGTTCCTTGGTCCGGTTGAAGATCCGGAAGGCTGGCTTGGCGGCGGCAGCCGCCTTGTCGGTCGCCTGGTACTCGGTTCCCACGAGCTTGGCGGCGAGGATCTCGAAGTCCTCGGTCACCTTCTCCTTGGGGTACTGCTCCACGACCGACCGGCCTTCGTTGGCGGCACGCACGAAGAGCAGGCCGCCCGAGCGGATCAGGGCCAGGGCCGGCATGCCCACGGTCTTCTCCATGTCGGCCACCGATACGCCGCTGTTGGCCCGGTTGACGACCAGCGACAGCTTGGCCCGGACGCCCAGCTCCTCGGCCACGTCGCGCATCTGGACGGCTGCCCGGAGGGCTGGCACGTCGGGCGTGACCGGGACCAGGATCCGGTCCGAGCGTTCGAAGATTTCCTGGTTGAGCGGGCTGTACGAGGGGTGCATGTCGACCACGATGAAGTCGAAGCCGCGGCGCGCGGCGCGGATCGCCTCGCCCACCTTTGCGGGCTCGAGGATCTCCGTGTTGAGCGGACTCGAGGTCAGGACGCACACGGTCAGCCCGTTCTGGTGCTGCGTCGCGATATCCATGAAGCTGCGCTCCGAGCGCCCTTCGTCAAGGTCCTCGTTCCAGGCGTCGACCACGGTGGTCACCGACTCGAGGCCGAGCGAGGTGGCGATATGGCCGGTCACCGTGTCAGCGTCGACGAGCATGACCTTGAGGCCCATCCGGACCTGCAGAGCCGCCGCCAGGTTGAGGGCGGTCGTGGTCTTGCCCACGCCACCCTTTGGATTGAAGATCGAGACGATCGTCGCCCGCTTGGACCACGATTCCGATTCGAAATCTCCGCCGGACTGCAGGACCGGGCCGCTGCCGTCGTCGACGGTCACCGACCGGATCAGCATTGCCTCGATCCGCCAGCGCAGCGAATCGGTCGAGTAGGGCCGGGTGAAGAACTCGTCGTCGATATTGGCCTTGGTCGCGGCCCCGGCCAGCCGGTCGAGGGCGCGCTGCGAGACCACCATCAGGGCCGGGATGTCCCGGTCGGCGTCGTGCAACAGCGAGTAGTACTCAAGCGAGCGATCGAAGTCGCTCTCACCGTCGAGGATTGCAACGCCAACCTCGCGGCGGGTGGCAAGGATGGCCTCGAGCTCGTCCGGTGCGGTCACCGCGAGCGCCTCGAAGCCGGCCTCGCTGAGCTCCCGAACGACAGCAACCTGCTCGTCGCGGGGAAGAGCGACGACGATCGCCTGGCGGCCCATCGGGGGGCCTAGTTCCCGGACTCTGGATCGTGGGCGACCACGGTGATCACCCCGTCGGCAGCGTTGGTCACCCGGGCCCGGAAGCCCGGCAGGGACGGGACCACCTCGCGCAGGTTGACCGCGTTGTCGTGATGGACCGTGAATACGAACTCACCGTCAGGGCCGGACGAAACACCGACCGACTGGACGCCGGTGACCCGGCCAAGATGACGCTTGAAGCTGGCAATGCTGGCCACGCTGACCAGGCCCGAGACCACCACCTTGGAGGTCGCGTCGGAGGCCGTCCGGGCTGGGCGAGGCTCACCTTCACCTTCGGGCGGGACAAGGCCGGCAAGGCGCGCGGCCAGGGCATCGTCGCCCATCGTCGGGATCTCGTCGTCGCTGGACTGGGTCGCCTCGGCGGCGGCCTCAGCCTCGGCGGCGTCGAAACTGGGCGACAGGCCCAGGGCGGCCAGGCGCGGATCATTGGCATCGGTGGGGGTGGCCTGGAACTCGGACTCGGCTTCCGTGCCGGCCTCGGCCTCGGCCGACGTGGCCTCGGTCTCGGTCGACTCGGCGGCCTGGTGAGCGGCCTCGATCGCGGCCATGGCGGCTTCGCCGTCGGTGGACTCGCCCACGGCAGCTGGCTGCTCGGTGCTCTCGTCGGTCTCAACCTCGGCCGGGCTGGAGGTGACGTTCACCGGCGTGTCGCCGATCAGCTCGGCCACGGCGGCCGACGGCTGCCACGGGATCGAGGCGTCGAAGGATGGCGGCTCGGGCAGGCTCTGGGCCATCACCGCGATCTGGGTTGGATCCTCCTCGGCGACCAGCAGCTCGAAGAAGCGCTCCATCTCCAGCTCGAAGCCGGCGACCCGGCTCTGGACCCGATCGATCTCGTATTCAATCTGGCCGGCGTGCTCCTCGAGCTCGCGCTCCAGGCCCAGCTTGCGCTCACCGATCTTGCCCTGGGTTTCCTCGCGGATCCGGGCGATCTCAGCCTTGGACCATTCCTGGATGCCGGCGATGTCCTCGTCCGAGCGCTTGCGCAGGTCGGTCGCCTCGCCAGCCGAGCGCGAGTGGATGTTCTCGATGTAGGCCTTGGCATCAGCCTGGAACTGGCCCAGGGTCTGGGCACGGGATTCCTCGGCGGCAGACTGCATCGCCTTCGTCAGATCGAGCACGAACTTCGTCGGCTTCTTCGCGACGGAGACCTCGCTCGTCGTTCGGGACGGCGCGGGCGCGGCGGTGGCGGTGGACTCCACGGAGGTTTCCTTCGGGCTCGATTCTGATGCGGTGGGCTGATCGGTCTGGCTGAACTCGGTGGCCTCGGCCGGCTCGCCTGAGCTGGCCATTTCCAGGGTGCCTTCGGTCGCATCGTCAGCGGCCGTGGCCTCGACGCCGGCCGGAGTGGCCTCGTCGACCGCCTCGGGTGCGCTGGTCGCCTCGCTCAGGGCGTCCGTTGCCTCGTCCGTGGTGGTCGCCTCGGCGGTCCGGCCTACAGGCGCCTTGTCACTCCGCTCCTCCGAGCTCCAGGGGAGTCGGAAGCCGGTGCGTGATTCGGTCGTCGCCATGGATCGTGCGGTTCCCTCCAGTGAGGACGCTGAATTGCAATCTCTTTGGACGTGTGGGCATCGTATGGGCGGGTGGCGGTCCGGTGGAGTGCGCTAGTGGTACCAATCGGTCGATCCGGTGGTACCGGAGGTCCCGCGCTGCGAGTGCCTCGTTGTCCGCCGTCACCGGGTCCTCGCGGGCTCCGTTGTCGTCGTGCACCGGCCGCCATCGAGCGGCGATCCGGGGGTCGGGCGCCAGCCGGGCGTACCATGGCCCGATGGCCCCGGATCACGATCCCGCGATTGCCGGCCAGCCGGTCCTCGACCGGCTCGGCCGGCGCCTGCACGACCTGCGCATCTCGGTCACCGACCGGTGCAACTTCCGGTGCACCTACTGCATGCCCCGCGAGATCTACGGCCGGGACTTCGCCTTCCTGCCACGCTCCGAGGTGCTCACGTTCGAGGAGATCGAGCGGCTGGCCCGGGTCTTCGTTGCCGAGGGAGTTGAGAAGCTGCGGGTGACCGGGGGCGAGCCGCTGGTCCGGCGTAACCTGCCCGACCTCATCGGGATGCTGGCAGCCCTGCGCCGACCCGACGGCGGCCCTCTTGACCTGACCCTGACCACCAACGGTTCGGCCCTGGGCCAACTCGCGCTGCCCCTCCGGGCGGCGGGCCTGGGTCGGATCACGGTCAGCCTCGACTCGCTCGACGATGCGACGTTCCGGGCGATGAACGGCGTCGACTACCCGGTCGCCCGGGTCCTGGACGGGATCGCGGCGGCCAGCGAGGCGGGCTTTGGGCCGCTCAAGATCAACATGGTCGTCCGGCGCGGAATCAACCAGGCGAGCATCCTGCCGATGGCCCGCTGGGCCCGCGCCGCCGGCCACATCCTGCGCTTCATCGAATACATGGACGTCGGCCACTCCAACGGCTGGCGCCTCGACGAGGTAGTCCCGGCCGCCGAGATCGTGGCCGCGATCAACGCCGAGCTGGGCCTGGAGCCGGTCGCCCCGAACTACCCGGGCGAGGTCGCCGACCGCTGGCGCTATCGCGACGGCGACGGCGAGGTGGGCGTCATCGCCTCGGTCAGCCAGCCGTTCTGCAGCACATGTACGCGCGCGCGCCTGTCGGCCGAGGGCAAGCTGTACACCTGCCTGTTTGCCCTCGACGGGACCGACCTGCGCGGGATCCTGCGTGAGGGCGCCAGCGATGCCCAGCTGACCGCGGCCATCCAGGCGGTCTGGCGGATTCGGGCGGACCGCTACTCCGAGCTTCGTTCCGAGGCCACCGCCAACCGGCCCCGGATCGAGATGTTCGCGATGGGCGGCTAGTCGATCGACGTTGTCCACCGACTGTCCACAGCCGTGGTGGATTGGTGGAAACGGATCGTGCATTCCGCGATAACTCGTGGATAACGCGGTTGCCATCGGACGTTGATCCAGCGATGATTCGTCTTGCCCGAAGGGGCCATCGGAAAACGGAAGCCCGAGATCACATCAAGGGCATTCGCGGAACGACCGGTCGCTTCGGGCGCTTCTCTACCCGCCACGCGGCCTTCGGGCCCGCGCTCGACGGGGATCGCCCGAATGGACGTGATCGGCATCCCGGTGTCGATACTCCGCTCGGGCGATCGAAGCGTCCGGGCCGTTTTTCGCGGCCGCGCCGATCGCTAGACTCCGCTGATGACCGAGCTCGATCGCTCTCGACCCATTCCCCCGGCTGAGCAACCTGCCCGGCTGGCCGCCCTCGAGGCTGCCGTGCGGGCCCGGACCGATCTGGTTCCCAGGGTTGGGATCGTCCTGGGCTCCGGGCTGGGCGGCCTGGCCGATGAGCTCAGCGGTCCCGTCGCCATCCCGTTTGGCGAGTTGCCGGGCTGGCCGCCGGCGACGGCCCCCGGCCACACGGGCCGGCTCCTGTTGGGACACCTGGACGGCGTACCCGTGGCGATGCTCCAGGGTCGCCTGCACCTCTATGAAGGCAACGATCCGGGCCTAGTGGTCCAGCCGGTCCTGTTGATGGGCCGCCTGGGAGCGGGCACCGTGATCCTGACCAACGCGGCCGGCGGCCTGAACCCCGCCTATGGGGCCGGCACCCTGATGGTCATCTCCGATCACCTGAACCTGACCGGTCGAACGCCCCTGCTTGGACCGAACGCCGACGAGATCGGACCCCGCTTCACCGACCTGACCTACGTCTATGGACCGGCACTGCGCCAGCGCCTGCACGCCGCCGCCCGGCTGGAAGACACCAGCCTGGAAGAGGGCATCTACGTCGGCCTCCTCGGCCCAACCTACGAGACCCCGGCCGAGGTCCGGATGTTCCGGGGCCTGGGCGGTGATGCCGTGGGGATGTCGACCGTGCTCGAGGCGATCGCCTGCCGCTGGGCGGGGATCGATGTCGCGGGCATCTCGCTGGTCACCAATCCGGGCGCCGGCTACTCGGGCGAACCGCTCAGCCACGAGGAAGTACTGGCCGCCGGGGCGGCCGCCGGCCCGCGCCTGGCCCGGGTGATCCGACGCTTCGTCCGTGAGCTGCCCTGAGGCCTTGCGTCGATGGACCAGCCGCCAGGTTCGAGCGAGACCCGCAGCCTGATCCTCAGTTACGAGCGGGCCCTCGCCGCCCGGGACGCCACGGGCCTGGGCCTCAGCCTGGCCGACCTGCTCGCCCCTGACTTCATCGAGTTCGGGACCAGTGGCTGATCCGCTTCCACCAGGGCACGGCCACCGACACGGGTGCTGCTTCGCCCGACACCAGCTGATTCAGGTGAGGTTGCCGGGCCCGGGTCCAGGTCGGGACGCGGGACTACAATCGCGCGGTGACGGCTGAAACGACCCCTCCGCCTGCGCCGGCTCGCGAGAAGACCGGGATTCCGCGCAATCCGGGACGTCACGAGCTGGGCATGAAGGCGACCCTCCTCTTCCCCGATCGCGACATCGTCGAGAAGTTCTACGTCCCGCTGATCTACACCGCCTGCCGGACGTGCTACTCGGAGCTGGCGCCCGACGAGATCTTCCGACGGGCCGTCGACGGCGAGATCGACCCGGCCAAGCAGCGCAAGCTGATCCAGGGAGTGATCGAGTCGGGCCACGGCAGCACAATCGAGCACATCGTGTTCACGTTCGGGATCAGCGGTGTCTCGCGCACCCTCAGCCACCAGCTCGTCCGCCATCGAGCCGGCGTCGCCTTCGACCAGCAGAGCCAGCGCTACGTGACCTTCAAGGGCGCCTCGACAATGCTGCCCAGCACACTGGCCGAGGCCCAGCCGGATGTCCGGCAGCGCTACGAAGAGCAGATCGAGGGCTCGATGGAGCTGTACGGCGACCTGGTCAAGGCCGGCATTCCCGGTGAGGACGCCCGCTTCGTGTTCCCCAACGCGACGCGCACGAACCTGGTGATGACCACCAACCTGCGCGCCCTGATCCATATGTCCGGGCTGCGCCTGTGCACGATGGCCCAGTGGGAGATCCGGCGCCTGTTCCAGCTGATCCGCCACGAGATCTTCGAGGTCAGCCCGTTCCTGGGCAGCTTCCTGGCCCCCAAGTGCGTTGCCCTGGGCTACTGCGATGAGATGGGCAATCGCGACGAGCACTGTCCGATTCGCCCCCACAAGGACAACGTCCTGGGCGCCTGGGCCGACAAGGCCAAGGCCGCCCGTGCCGCCGGTCGCGACCTGCCCGTCACCTGAACCGGGCTAGGGCCTGGGCAGGGGCTCCACGGAAACCAGCTCACGCCGCCAGGCGGGGGGCTCGAAGGCCGATCCGAAGCCGTCCGTCTTGGCCACGATCAGGCCGTCCCGGAACTCGAACAGGCTGATGTTCCGCCAGGGCACGCCATCGCCGTAGTCGGCGGTCCACAGCGCGGCCACCAGGTCGGGTCCGCCGATGATCCGATGGACGAGCACCCGGGGCAGGGTCGGCGTCCGACCGACGACCGTTTCGATCGTGGCCCGGCCGCGGATCAACTCGCCGCTGCCCGGCCAGCTCCATTCAGCGTCGGTGGCCAGGTCGGCCACGATCGCCCCGACGTCCCGGGCGTTGATTGCGCTGAAGTAGCGCTCGACCACGGTTCGCTCGGCCACGCCCGGCCCGGATCCAGGGTTGAGCCGCCGATCAGCCATGGTTCGCCTCCGTATCGCGCGCATAAGCGACCGCCTCGGCCAGGCTCATCGCCCGGCCTTCCGCGGCATATTGCTCGAGTTCAACGGCCGACATCAGCGAGCGGGCCGTGGGCAAGGAGCTGGCAATGTCCAGGTCATCGACCAGGCTGGACAGGTTCGCGCCCGTCGTCAGGGCCAGGGCCCGGGCGGCCCCATTGAGCCGGGCGGCTCGGGGTCGATCGCCACGGGCCGCGGCCAGGGCTGAGAAGTCGTCCAGTACGAGGGTCAGGCCCGAGGCATCGCCGACGCTCTCGAAGTGGGCGACGGCTGCCGTCATGTGTTCCTGGGCCTCGTCCAGCGCAGGGACGCGCAGGAGCACCGAGGCCAGCATGTGATGTGACCAGGCAGCCATCGTCTCGTCGCCGACCTTCTGGAAGAGGGCCAGCGCCTCGCGCACGGCGGCGGCGGCCTCCTCGCCGTAGAGATGAAAGTGGTACCAGTTGCCGATTCCCCAGGTCACATTGCCGGCGCCCCGATCATCGCCCAGGCCGCGATAGATCGCGAGGGCCTCTTCCATCAGGTGCAGGCCGATCCGGTCCGGGTCGACCGAGCGCGGGTCGACTGAGTCCCTGGCGAAGACGTACGCAAACGAGGCGTTGTAGAGCGCATTGGCGATCTCGGCCTGCTCGCCAATCGTCCGCCAGTGCTCGAGGGCCTCGTTGTAGAAGCCGCCCATCGGACCCAAGTCGGCTTGCCACCAGGCGATTCCGCCAAGCGCTTCCATCAGCCGGGCGCGCAGGAGCGGATCGTCCCGTGACCACGGCTCGGCCGCGATCCGCTCCATGCGTCGGCGAGCCTCGACCAGGTATCCGCGCTTTTGCCAGAACCGCCACATGGCAAAGCACAGGCCGATTGCGACCTCGGGCTCGCGGCGATCCGTGGCCCAGTCGATGGCCGAGCGCAGGTTGTCGTGTTCGGTATCGAGACGATCCAGCCAGATCCTCTGCTCGCCACCGGTCAGCTGCGCGCCGGCATCCCGGGCCAGGGCCAGGAAGGCCCGGGCATGGCGCTCTCGAATGAGGTCGGCGTCCCCCCCGGCGGCCAGGCGTTCGGCGGCAAAGGCCCGGATCGTCTCGAGCATCCGGAAGCGCGGCTGGCCGGCAACCTCCTCGGCCCGGACCAGGCTCTGGTCGACCAGCGCGCCGATGCCATCGAGGACATCAGTGCCCAGCTCATCGGCCGGGCCGCAGATCGCCTCGGCCAGCTCCAGGCTGCAGCCTGCGGTGAAGACGGACAGGCGTCCGATCAGGCGCCGGCCCGGTTCATCGAGCAGGTCGTAGCTCCAGGCGATTGCGCCGCGCAAGGTCTGCTGGCGCTCGGGCAGGTCGCGGGCGCCCCCGGCGAGCATGGCCAGCTGATCCTGGAGCCGCTGCAGGATCGCATCGGGCGGGAGGAGCTTGACCCGGGCCGCGGCCAGCTCGATGGCCAGGGGCATGCCCTGCAGGCGGGCCACGATGCCGGCGACCGCGGCGGCGTTGTCGGTCGCCAGGCGAAATGCTGGCCGAACCGCGCTGGCCCGGGCAACGAACAGGCGGACCGACTCATACCGATCGAGGGCGGCCGGATCGGAGGCCCGCAGGTCGTCGGGTAGCTGGGCTCGGTCGTAGGCCCCCAATGCGGCCGGATCGGGTGGCGTGGGCAGGCCCGGAACCGGGTACTCCTGCTCGCCTGAGACCCGCAGCGGCGCCCGGCTCGAGACGATCAGCTTGAGCTGAGTGGTGGCCCGCAGCAGCTCGCCGATCAGCGGTGCGGCGTCGATGACCTGTTCGAAGTTGTCCACGACCAGCAGGATCCGGCGAGCTCCGATCGAGTCCGCCAGGCGGTTGGCGATGGTCCGGCTGGTGTCTTCGACGAGGCCCAGGACCGCGCCAATCGTCGGCCCGACCAGGGCCGGCTCGCGAATCGGTTCGAGGGCCACGAAGTAGACCCCGTCGGGGAAGGACTCGGCAACGGAGGCGGCCAGTTGCAGGGATAGCCGGGTCTTGCCCGTGCCACCCGGGCCAGTCAGGGTGAGCAGGCGGGTCGTCCCGAGGATTGCCTCGGTTTCCTGGAGCTCGGCGGTCCGGCCCACGAATGAGGTCACCTGGGTGGGCAGGTTGTTTGGCCGGCTGTCGAGTGACCGGATCGGGCGTGGATCGGCCACGAGACCGTCGATCTCCAGGATTGCCAGCTTCTCCGGGCGCAGGTCCTTGAGGCGGTGCTCGCCCAGGTCGCGGACCTGGACTCCGGCCGGCAGCCCATCGGCGATCAGGGACACCGTGGCCGACGACAGGACGACCTGGCCGCCGTTGGCGGCCGCCGCGATCCGGGCCGCGCGGTTGACATCGTTGCCGACGTACGTGCTGGCGCTGACGACAGCCAGGCCGGTGTGCAACCCCATCCGGACCCGGATGGCCTTGATATCGTGACCGAAGTTCGCTGCTGCCAGTGCTCGCTGGCCCGCGACCGCAGCCTCCACGCCGTCCCGGGCGGCCGCGAAGACCACGAAGAACGAGTCGCCCTCGGTGCCCACCTCGGTCCCGCCATGGGCCGCCCAGGCCGTCCGGAGGAGCTCGCGGTGGTGGGCCAGGACCTCGCCGTAGGTCTCCGGCCCCAGCTCCTGGACGAGCCGGGTTGAACCTTCGATGTCGGTGAACAGGAAGGTCAGCGTCCCGCTGGGCAACACCGGAGCGGACGTCTCGGTCATAGACTCCCGGTACAACTCTGGAGCGGGCCATCCGGTCCGTGCCCCACCGTATACGATGGCAGAATGCAGCGGTCATGGTGGTTGCCGGCTGCCTGGAGGATGGATTAGCGCATGGCTGACCGGGATCAGATTGCTGATGAGCTTGCCGGCTTTGCCCTGTTCGCCGACCTGTCCACGCCCCAGCTCCAGGGCGTGGTCCATGCCTTCGAGGAGGCGATCTTCCAGAACGGCGATCGAGTCCTCCGGCA
>JBBRIV010000012.1:0-22176 GCA_038220425.1 Candidatus Limnocylindrales bacterium | reverse complement strand
GTGGTGGTCAGCCAGTCGTACAGGCCGCTCTTGTAGCCCGTTGTCGTGCGGAGCGTGGTGGTCGCCATCGATGCTCCCTAGTGGACCGTCAACGTGCCGGTCATTTGCGGGTGAACGGAACAGGCGAAGGTGTAGGTGCCCGCGGCCAGGGCGGGGATGGGGTACTGGCGGGAGTCAGGGCCAGGGAAGATCTCGCCCCTGAAGATCTGCGCGCCGGTGCTGTCGGTGATCGCCACGTTGTGGGTCACCCCCGGGTCGTTGTTGGTGAACTTGAGCACGAACGGCTGGCCGGCCGGCGCCGCCAGGGTGGCCTGGGCAAAGGCGATGTTCTGGGCCGAGATCTCGACCGTCTGCTCAGGCGCGCCGCCGCTGGCCGAAGGGGCCGGGGCGGGGGTGCTCGCCGCGGTCTTGACCTGCTGTTGGAGCCAGGCGTCGAAGTCGCCCGGGCTGAGCGCCTTGACCGAGAACAGCATCGTGCTGTGGAAGGTGCCGCAGAACTCGGCGCACTGGCCCCGGAAGGTCTGGCCGGCGTCGGCCGCGTCAATCGTGAAGTCGAAGTTGTTCTCGCGACCCGGCACCACGTCCCGCTTGAACAGGAACTTGGGCACGTAGAAGGCGTGGATGACGTCCTTCGAGCGCAGGATGACGTGGACGTCCACGCCCACCGGCAGGTCCAGCTCGGGCGCCAGCTGCTCGTACTGGACGGTCTGGCCGTCGGCCGACATGTACTCAAACGACCACTGGAACTGGGCCGCCACCGCCCGCACGGTCAGGCTGGGTGTGGGCGAGACCGCATCCACCTTGTTGAGGGTCTGCCACGAGAACACGAACATGACCACGACGAGGAGCGTCGGGATGACCGTCCAGATCACCTCCAGGACGCTGTTGCCGTGGATCTGGGGAGGCAGCTCCGTATCGCCCGGCTTGCGTCGGTAGCGCAGGACGGCATAGATGATCAGGCCCTCGACCAGGACGAAGATCGCCACGCCAATGATGAACACGAAGTCGTACAGGGTCCGGGTGTCGTGGCCCTGGGCGGTCACCGCGGCCGGCGGCTCCATGGCGGCGCAGCCGGCCAGCAGCAGCGCCACTGCCACGAGGGCAGCAAGGCTCCTCGCGGGGCGTGGCAGCTGGGGCCTGGGGATCGACATCAGGGTGGTTTCCTCGACCTGGTATCGCGTGCAGAGGCACTCGTGGAGTCGTCGGGCGCACGTCACCGCGTGGCTCGCACCCGCTCAAAAAACGCCGAGCCCATGATACCCGCGGGAGCGGCGCGCTGCGCATCCGCTCATGGCGGCCATCCGGTGCAGAATTCGGGGCCATGACCCTCAGGCAAAATCGTCTCGTCCGCCTTGCCGCTGGCAGTTCGGTCGCCCTCGGCTGGTTGAGCCTGGTCGGTGCGGTTTCAGCGCACGTCGGCGGCCCGCCGCCGGCCCCGGTCCTGCCCGATGTCTTGTTCCTATGGTCGTTCGATCCCACCGTTGCCCTGCCCCTGGCCCTGGCCGCCGGAGCCTATCTATGGGCCGTCCGCACGGTCAATGGCGCGCATTCCAGCAGCCACGTGCCGCGCCGCCGGGTCGCGGCCTGGCTGATCGGCCTGGCGGTGGTCGAGGTCGCCCTGCAGTCGCCCATCGCGGCCTACGACACCACCCTGTTCAGCGACCACATGGTCCAGCACGTCCTGCTGACGATCGTGGCCGCACCGCTGCTGGCCCTGGGCGCCCCGATCACCCTGCTCCTGCGCTTCAGCCGGCCCGAGGTCCGGCGGCGCTGGATCCTGCCGGTCCTGCACTCCCGGATCATCCGGGTCATCTCGTTTCCGGTGGTCACCTGGATCCTGTTCGCCGGCTACATGTGGCTGGCCCACTTCTCGATCCTGTACGAGCTGTCCCTCGAGAACCCGGTCATCCACCAGCTGGAGCACCTGGGCTTCATCGTGACCGCCCTGCTGTTCTGGTGGCCGGCCGTGAACGCCGATCCCAGTCCCTGGCGGATGCGTCACCCCAGCCGGCTCGTCTACACCTTTCTGCAGATGCCCCAGAACACGTTCCTGGGCCTGACCATCTACAGCGCCACCGTGCCGCTCTATCCCTACTACGTGAACCTGGTCCGGACGTGGGGCCCGAGCGTGGTCGATGACCAGCAGATCGCCGGGGGGATCATGTGGATCAGCGGCGACGTGGTGTTCATGGCCGCGATCATGCTCATCCTGCGCGGCCTGCTCCGGAACGAGGAGCGCGAGGCCAACGCGAACGACGCCCGGGTTGCGCCCGAGTTGGCCCTGATCCGCGAACGGGAAGCGCGCCTGGCCGAGCGCCTGGCCAGCGAACGGGGCGCCGATTCAAGCCGGGGCTGAGCCCAGCAATTGCCGGTAGCGAGCCGGGTCCACGTTGCCGCCGCTGACCACGGCCACGATCGGAGCGGCCGGGTCGGCCCGATTGGCGAGGCCGGCCAGGTTGGTCAGGCCCGCTTCGGCCGCCCGAAACCGGAGAGCGGCGATGGCCAGGGCACCGGACGGCTCAACGACGAGGCGGCACTCCTCGGCGGCCAGGCGCACGCCGGCCCGGATCTCGTCCTCGCTGACGGTCACGATGTCGTCAAGGCAGGCCAGGAAGTGGGCCAGGTTGCGCCGTCCGATCGACTGCGTCCGGGTCCCGTCGGCGATTGTCCGGCTCACTTGCTCGGCAGGCCATTCGATGATCCGGCCGGCCCGGAAGGAGTCCCTGGCATCGGCGGCCAGCTCGGGTTCGACGCCGATGATCCTGGCGTTCGGATGGAGGGCGCGGACGGCCGTCGCGACGCCCGCTGCCAGCCCGCCGCCACCAATGGGCACGAGGACGGCCGCAAGTCCGGGCAGGTCCTCGGCAATCTCCAGGCCACAGGTGCCCTGGCCGGCGATGATCCGGTCGTCGTCGAAGGGCGGGATGATCGTCAGGCCGCGTTCCCGGGCGATCCGCTCGGCGGCCAGCCGGCGCTCCTCGCTGGCCGGACCCACGATCACCAGCTCGGCCCCATCGGCAGCCACGCGCTGGCGCTTGATCAGCGGGGCATCGTCGGGCATCACCACGACGGCCGGGATACCGAACAGGCGGGCCGCCCGGGCGACCCCTTGGGCGTGGTTGCCGCTGGAGTAGGTGATCACGCCCACGGCGCGGACGTCGGGGGCGAGGCTGGCCACGGCCACATAAGCGCCCCGGATCTTGAACGCGCCGATCGGCTGGAGCGACTCAGCTTTGAGGTAGTGCTGGCGCTCGGGCGGCCCGAACGGCAGGAGGGGCGTGTGGGCAGCCACTCCGCGCAAGGTTTGGGCGGCCTGCCGGATGTCGGCCAGGGTGACCAGCGGTGCGGCGGGCTCCGGAGCCGGGTTGAGTGGCGCGGCCGGGTGGAGTGGGCGTCCGAGTTCCGGGGCCATCAGCGGCCGTCCTTTTCGAGCTGTTGGCACTTCAGGCAGAACGCCGCCCAGGGCAGCACCTCGAGCCGGCCCTCGGGAATCTCCGCCCCGCAGCGCAGGCAGCGCCCGAACGTGCCGGCGTCCAGCCGAGCGAGGGCATCCTCGACCAGCTCCAGGGCTTTGCCCGACTTGCCCCGGAGCGCCAGGTCGCGCTGCTGGGCGAACACCTCGCTGGCCGCGGCAGCCTGCGAGCCGTAGGTCATCTGGGCCGGCGTCTCGGGCGGCAGGTCCAGGTCATCGGTCAGGCGCCGGCGCTCGGCCTCGAGCGTTGCCCGGGCCTGGCCGAGTTGGGTCGCATTCATGGCCCCAGCGTAGCGGGCCGGTCGAGGGCGCCGCGGCGCGTGCGCGCCAAAGCTCGTTCGGGGCGCCGCGCTCAGACCCTCGTTCCATCGCCCCCGGAGATCAAATCGGCCGAATCGACCCTCACGACGGCAGCACCACCGTCCAATTCCCGCGATTCCATCTCCCCAGGCGATCAAAACAGCCGAATCGCCCGCCGAGCACCCGATCGGCCCGACGGATACGGCCCGTTTGTTCTCCTGGGGCGATATTTCCGCCCACCGGCCGCGCCTCACGGGACCGCCGGCGCCGCAAACGCCGGCCCAACGGCGCGGCCGCCGCAACCGCCGCCGCGGGCCGTGCGTGCCCGAGCCTCGTTCGGGGCGCCGCGCTCAGACCCTCGTTCCATCGCCCACGGAGATCAAATCGGCCGAATCGACCCTCACGACGGCAGCACCACCGGCCAATTCCCGCGATTCCATCTCCCCAGGCGATCAAAACAGCCGAATCGCCCGCCGAGCACCCGATCGGCCCGACGGATACGGCCCGTTTGTTCTCCTGGGGCGATATTTCCGCCCACCGGCCCCGCCGACGGTAGACCCCGCCCACCGGCCCCACCGGCCCCGCCGGCCCCGCCGGCCCCGCGCGGCGTGGGCCGGCCCCGCGCCGCTCCACGAACGCGGGCCTGCGGTAAGTCGCAGCTAAGCGCCCTTGTGGACACTCATCGCAACGGGCACATCAGCACATGGGCACAAGGAGGATTGCCATGCGCCGCGCCCAACGACGCCTGCGCCAACTCGGGACTGTCGTCGCGATCGCCCTCTTCGTGGCCGCCGCCGCCATCGCCAGCGTCCCGAGGTCAAACGCAACGACGGTCGGCGTCCCCGCAGTCGCCCAACTCAACCTCAGCGATCGGCGCGAGCCCGGCGGCATCCGCTGGCGCCCAATGCTCTGATCAGCGGCCGGCCACGCCCGTCGTGTCCGAGCTGAGTCGCTGGGCGAGGAAGACCGGAATCGTCGAGAGCAGGATCAAGAAGACCGCGACGACGTTCACGACCGGCAGCTGGTGGGCGCGCTGGATCTGCTCGAGGATCCACAGCGGGATCGTCTTCTGGGTGCCGGCCGTGAAGGTCGTGACGATGACCTCGTCGAAGGACAGCGCAAAGGCCAGCAGGCCGCCTGCGATCAGGGCAGTCCGGATGACCGGGAAGGTGATGTAGCGGAACGTCTGGAGGGTGTCGGCGCCCAGGTCCATGGAGGCTTCCTCGATCGACCTCGACGTCCGGCGCAATCGGGCAATCACGTTGTTGAAGACGACCACGATGCAGAACGTGGCGTGGCCAATGATGATCGTGAGGGTCGTGAAGCCGATGCCCGATGCGTTGATCGTCGCGTTCAGGGCCATGCCAGTCACGATTCCGGGCAGGGCGATCGGCAGGACCAGCAGGAAGGAGACCGTTCCCCGGCCAAAGAACGAGAAGCGATGAACCGCGAACGAGGCAAGCGTGCCCAGGACCAGGGCCAGCGCCGTCGCGCCCAGGCCAACCTGGATCGACAGGACAAGCGCGTCGCGGACGTCCTGGTTGTCGAAGGCCGCCCCGAACCAGTCCAGGGTCAGGCCCTGGATGGGCCATGACTGGGTCTTGTCGGTGTCGAATGCGTACAAGAGGATGAACAACAGCGGGACATACAGGAAGGCCAGGACGCCGATCGTGGCGACCCGCAGCCAGCGTCCGCTGCCGCCCGGCTTCCTGTCGCTCTTCATAGTGCGTTGAAGGCGCCCAGGCGCCGGGCAATGAGCAGGTAGATGGCCATGATCCCGATCGGGACAAGGGCAAACGTGGCCGCGAACGGGACGTTATTGGCGGTGCCCTGGTTCAGGTAGATGACCGAGCCCAGGAACTGGTTCTTCGAGACGAGGGCTGGAGTGATGTAGTCGCCCAGGGTCAGCGAGAAGGTGAAGATCGAGCCGGCGGCGACGGCCGGCAGGACGAGCGGCAGGACGACCCGCCGGAAGGTGGTGGCGGCCTTCCCGCCCAGGTCGGCCGAGGCCTCCAGCAGCGATCCCGGGATGCGCTCGAACCCGGCGTAGATCGGCAGGATCATGTACGGCAGCCACAGGTAGCTGAACACGATCCAAGTCGACACATCGGAGAACTCGGGGCCCTGCAGTCCCACGATTCCGAGCAGGCCGTCGAGCGGGCCGCCGTAGGCCAGGATGATCTTCCAGGCGAAGACCCGGACCAGGTAGTTCGACCAGAGCGGCAGCAGGACGGCCATGAACAGCAGCGAGCGGGTTCGCGGCGCGGCCACCCGGGCCATGTAGTAGGCGATCGGGAAGGCCAGGGCCATGTCGGTGATGGTCACGGCCAGCGCGATCGTCACGGTCCGCAGCACGATCGTGCGGTTGACCGGCTGGCTGATCAGGTCCTGGAAGTTGTTCAGGCTGAAGTCGTGGACCACCGCCGAGGTGACCGGGTTGAGATACCAGAAGGCACTCAGGAGGAGGATCGCCAGCGACCCCAGGTAGACCACCCCGAACCAGCCCACCGGGGGAGCGAGCAGGATCAGGAGCTGGGCGGGGACGCGTCGATAGAGCGCGGCCAGCAGCCGCCGGCGAAGGCCGTCGGGCGGCAGCGACGAGGCGTTGGTGGTCACCGAGGCATTCCGGGCGGCAGCGTCATCGACCCTGCCGCCCTGCCGCCCTGCCGCCCTGCCGCCCGTTTGCTCGTTGGGCTCGTCAGCCCTTGATCGCGGTCCAGGCGGTGGCCCACTTCGAGTAGTCGACGCAGGTGGTACCGCGGCTGTCGCCGCAGTCCGCCAGCGGCGTCTTCCAGAAGCTGATCGCGCCGTAGAAGGCCGTGTCGTTGACGTGGTACAGGGTGCAGAAGTTCTTCACGCCGTACGAGCCGTACGTGGCGTCAAGCAACGTGCAGGCCTTGGGGTTGGCCGGTGCCTCGCCAAAGTACTCGGCCACTTCGGCCTGGACCTTGGGCGTAACCATCCAGGCCATCCACTTGTACATGCAGTTGGGATGGGCGGCGTGAGCCGACATCATCCAGGTGTCGGCCCAACCGGTCATGCCCTCGGTCGGCACGACGGCGTCGACCTTGACCCCGGAGGCCTTGAGGGTGTTGACCTGGTACGGCCAGGTGGTCCCGATGATTGTCGAGGCGTTGGTGAAGTTGGTGATCTCGTCGGTGTACAGCGACCAGTACTTGGCCACCCACGGCTGCTGGGCCTTGAGCACGGCCACGGCGGCATCGAACTGGGGCTGGGTCAGCTCGTACGGGTCGGTGATCCCGAGTGACGGGTTGGAGCTCTTGAGGTAGAGCGCCGCATCGGCGATGTAGATCGGGCTGTCGTAGTCGGTGATCTTGCCCTGGTAGCTCTGGGACGCGCTGGGATCGAAGACCGAGGCCCAGCTGGTGGGGGCCGGGCTGACCTTGTCGGTCCGGTACATCAGCGTGTTGCCGCCCCAGCCGTGGGAGATGCCGTAGTGCTTGCCGTTGACCGTGTTGTGGGCCGGCGACTGCAGGAACGGCGCGATATCGGAGTAGTCGGGGATGAGGTTGACGTTGATCTCGGCCACGTCGCCGTTGGCGATCAGCCGGTTGGTGGCGTCGCCCGACGCGGAAACGCCATCGTAGACCGTGCCGCCGCCCTGGCGCATCAGGGTGACCATCTGGTCGGAGGTGTCGGCCGGCTTGATGTTGACCTTGCCGCAGTCCGGGTTGGCTGCCTCGAACGGGTGGACCCAGTCGTATTCCTTGACGTTGGAACCGTCCTCGGCATAGCCCGGCCAGATGATGATGTTGAGGCTGCCTTCACCGGCCCCGATCGACTGGGGCAGGTTGGCGCTGGGTCCGCCGGTCGGCGAGGCCGCCGCGCTGCTGGCGCTGGGGGCCACGCTGGCCCCGGCCGGCGTCGGCGCAAGGGTCGGGGCGGGCGTGGTCACGGGTGATGGCGTGGCCGTGCTGCCAGTACAGGCCCCCACGAGCAGGCCAACCGTGGCCAGCAGGGCTAGTCCCGTCGAGTGCTTCATCGCTCCTCCTACAAATCGCTCAGGCGTTGATGGGCAAGCTGTGCAGGCGCTTCCAGATGAGGCGAACTGGTCGACCTTCGGCCGCCAGGGCCTCCATCGACGAGGTGACCAGGTTCTGCTGGGTGACCACGAGCTCGGAGCCCGCGTCGAGGGCCACGTGATAGCGGGTGTCGGAGCCAAGATAGACGACCTCGCGGATGCGCCCGTCGACCCCGATCTCGTCGGCCGCCACGGCTGCCCCAGGCTCGGCCAGGCGGATCTTCTCGGGCCGGACGGTGAACGTCCCGGTACGGCCGAAGACACGCTCGGCAACCTCGCCACGGAGCAGGTTGGACGTGCCAACGAAGCCGGCCACGAAGGCGGTCTTCGGTCGCTCATAGACCTCGGCCGGCGAGCCGACCTGCTCGATCAGGCCCTTGTTGAAGACGGCGATCCGGTCGCTCATCGTCAGGGCCTCTTCCTGGTCGTGGGTGACGTAGATGAAGGTGATCCCCACGGCATGCTGGATCGCCTTCAGCTCGATCTGCATCTCCTCGCGCAGCTTCAGGTCGAGCGCGCCAAGGGGTTCGTCCAGGAGGAGGACCCGGGGCCGGTTGACCAGGGCCCGGGCCAGGGCCACCCGCTGGCGCTGGCCACCCGAGAGCTGGCTCGGCCGGCGCTTGTCAAAGCCCTCGAGGCGGACCATCCGGAGGGCATCGGCCACGCGCAGGCGGCGCTCCTCGGCGGGCACCTTGCGGATCACCAGGCCATAGGCCACGTTCTCACCGACGCTCATATGCGGGAACAGGGCGTAGTCCTGGAAGACTGTGTTGACGTCGCGCTCGAAGGGCGCCTTGTTGCTGACGTCCTCGCCCTTGAGCAGGATTCGGCCGGCTGTCGGGAGCTCGAACCCGGCAATCATCCGGAGGGTCGTGGTCTTGCCCGAGCCGGATGGCCCGAGCATCGAGAAGAACTCGCCGTCGGCAACGTCCAGGTCGATCCCGGCCACCGCTTCGACATCACCGTAGTTCTTGCGGATGCCCTCGAGGCGAACGGCCGAGACGGCGTGGGGCGCCGAGGCGTTCGGCGCATGGGTAGCCGCGGAGTCCTCGGGGAGGGTCGGGATGGCCAAGCGCTGAGGGTGCCGAATACAGGAGCACGATGTCAAGCGAAATGACCTTCTAGACTCGACTCGTGCGCACGATCCGGAACAGGTTGACGGCCGCCGCCCCCGCCGCCACCACCAGGGCCGTGCTGGGAGCCCTGCTGGGCGCCGTGCTGGTGGCCAGCTGCGTCGGCGGGACAACGGCCACGCCGCCCATTTCGCCGGGCACGTCCGCCAGCCCGCGCGAGGTCAACATCATCACCAAGGACTACTCGTACCTGCCGCCAGAGGTCGATCTCGTAGCCGGCGAGACGGTCCTCCTGCACGTGATCAACGGTGGCCTGGAAGTCCACGAGGTGGTCATCGGCGACACGGCGGTCCAGGATGCCTGGGAGACGGCCGAGGCGGCTGCCGCAAACCCGCCCCCAGGGCCGACCCCGTTCGTGACGGTCCCGCCTGCTGTTTCGGGCATCCGGATCGTGGTCCAGTCGGGCCAGCGGGTGGACCTGCTGTGGACCGTGCCGCCAAGCCCCAACGGGTTGCTGATCGGCTGTCACATCCCAGGCCACTGGGCCAAGGGGATGCAGGCAGCGATCCGCCTCGTGAGCCCCGGAATGCTACCCTGATGCCCGCCTCGAACTCGATGCAGACAGGAGATGAACTCGGATGACCTATGTGATCGCAGAGCCGTGTATCGACGTGATCGACCAGTCATGCGTGTCTGTCTGTCCGGTGGACTGCATCCATTTCGAGGAAGGGACCGACCGGAAGCTGTTCATCGATCCCAACGAATGCATCGACTGCGGCGCCTGCGAGCCGGAGTGCCCGGTCAACGCGATCTTTCCTGAAGAGTCGCTGCCGGCCGAGTGGGCCACCTACACCACGATCGACGCGACCTGGTTCAGCAACCGCGAGCAGGCCCGGATCGCGCTGGACGCCGCCAAGCCGCGCTGATCTCAGGGGCTGACGGGCAGCCCGGACTGGACTCGGATCATGCGGATCGTCTCACTCCTGCCGTCGGCCACCGAGATCGTGTGCGCCCTGGGCCTGGCCGATGACCTGGTGGGGATCACCCACGAGTGCGACTGGCCGCCCGAGATCGCCGGCATTCCGATCATGACCCGCAGCGTCAACGAGCTTTCCGGGGCATCGAGCCGGGAGATCCACCGGCTCGTCGAGCGCTCCATTCATGGCGGCTCATCGCTGTACACGCTCAACGAGGCGGCCATGGAGGCCGCCCAGCCGGACCTGATCCTGACCCAGGAGCTGTGCACGGTGTGCGCCGTGGGCTACCAGGAGGTCAACGAGGTCGCCCGCCGGATCGACGCCGACATCACGGTGGTCTCGCTCGAGCCGACCAGCCTTGAGGGCATCTTCAACCCGATCGCGACGGTCGGGGCGATGACCGACGCCGAGGACGAGGCGGTGGAGGTGGTGGGCGGCTTGCGCGAACGACTGGGCCGGGTGGAGGCACGGGTGGCCGAACGCCGGGAGGCCGGCCGGACGCCGCCCCGGATCGTTGGCCTCGAATGGCTCGATCCGCCCTTTGCGGTGGGCCACTGGGTGCCCGAGCAGATCCGGCGGGCCGGCGCCTGGGACCTCCTGGGCGCTGAAGGCGGCCGCTCGATCGAGACCAGCTGGGACGCCGTCCGCGATGTCGATCCCGAGATGCTCGTCCTGATGCCCTGCGGCTTTCACTTGGACGACGGTCTCGAAACCTGGCGCGGAACCCGGCGGCCGGCATTCTGGGACGACCTCGCCGCCGTCCGCAACCGGCGGGTCTACCTGACCGACGGCTCGGCCTACTTCAGCCGGCCCGGTCCGCGGGTGATCGACGGCGTCGAGCTGCTCGCCGAGCTGTTCGACCCTGAAGGCCTGGCGGGCACCGCGCCCGGCGACAGCTGGAGGCGGCTGGACTAGCAATGGTCTTCCGGGCAACGTTCGACTGCCTGTGGTGTGGCGCCCCGCACGAGGTCCGCTCCGCCGATGACCTGGAGGGCTATGCCCAGCTCTGCCCGGCGTGCATCGGCAAGGCTGGTGAGAACGGCTTCCTGCGCTTCCGCCTGAAGGAGGCTCTCGCCGAGCGCTCGGCCCATTCGGGCTCGACGGCCGTCGCCGTGGCCGTCGCGGAGACGTCTGCCGAGCCGCCGGCTGAAGACTTGGCCGAGGACCTGTCCGAGGAGATGAAGGCCTACTACGCGGCCCGGGCCGCGGAATACGACGACTGGTACCTCCGGACCGGGCGCTATGAGCGCGGTCCCGTCCACGACATGGCCTGGAACGTGGACCTCGACACGGCCACGATGTGGCTGGACGGGCTGCCCATCCAGGGCGAGATCGTCGAACTGGCTGCCGGCACCGGCTGGTGGTCGGCATTGCTGGCCGGCAAGGGTGTCCTGTCGATTTACGACGCCAACGAGCTGCCCCTCGACCGCGCCCGCGACCGCCTGCTGGCTCACGGGCTGCGCGCCCACATCCACGTGCGCGACGCCTGGGCCGAGCCGGATCGCCAGGTCGACGCGCTGTACTGCGGCTTCTGGCTGAGCCACGTCCCGCGCCATCGCCTGGCCGAGTTCCTTGGCCTTGCCCGGCGCTGGCTCAAGCCCGGCGGCACCTTCGCGTTCATCGACTCGCGCCCCGATCCCCAGTCGGGCACGGTCGACCAGGAGGTCTCTGACGAGGTGGAAGTTTCGGCCCGCCGGGTCAAGGACGGCCGTGTCTTCCGGGTGGTGAAGATCTACTGGCAACCCGCCGAGCTGGAGGCCGCGCTGCTCAGCGCCGGCTTCGCCACGGCCACGGTCACGACCACCTCGCGCTTCTTCCTGTTGGGCCGCGCCGGCGCCTAGGTTCTCTATACTCGAGCCATGTCCTCTCCGCTCTCAGATCGCCGGATTGCAACGGTTGGCTCAGGCGTCATGGCCGAGGCGATGATCGCCGGGCTGCTGCGTGGCCAGCTGGTCGAGCCCGACCAGGTCACGGCCAGCCACCCCCGCGAAGAGCGCCGCCTGGATCTCCACCGTGAGTACGGCATCCGGACGGTCGCCGGCAACGTCGAGGCGATCGACAAGGCCGACGTGATCCTCCTCGCGATCAAGCCCCAGATGCTCGGACGTGTCGGCAGCGAGCTGCGCCCGCACCTGCGCCCCGGCCAGCTGGTCCTATCGGTGATCGCCGGGGCCACGACTACCGCGCTCGAGGGCTTCCTCGGACATTCCCGCCTGGTCCGGAGCATGCCCAACACGCCGGCCCGCCTGGGCCGGGGGATGACCGTCTGGTTCGCCACGCCGGAGACCACCGAGGAGCAGCGCAGCCAGGCGCGCGCCCTGCTCCAGGCGCTGGGTACCGAGCTGGAAGTGGACGACGAGAAGTTCGTGGCAATGGCCACCGCCGTCAGCGGGACGGGTCCCACCTACGTGTTCCTGGTGATGGAGGCGCTGATCGACGCGGCTGTGCACCTGGGCTTCCCGCGCCACGTGGCCCACGACCTGGTCGTCGAGACGCTCGAGGGCAGCACCCACTTCGCCAAGCACAGCGGTGACCACCCGGCCGTCCTGCGCAACATGGTCACCTCGCCCGGCGGGACGAGCGCGGCGGCTCTCCACGAGCTGGAGTCGGGCCGCCTCCGGACGGTCTTCTCGGAAGCCGTTTGGGCGGCCTATCGACGAACCGTGGAGCTCGGCGAGCAGCTCGAGGCGAGCGTCGAGCGCGACGCCAATCCCGGATCAGGATCACGACCGGCGGGCCGGGCGCGGCATTGACCGGGGACCTGCGCCGCGCGCCGCTGGCCGACCTCAAGGAGATCGACTTCCGGGCTGCCGAGCGTGACTTCTTCGACGATGGCCGGGCCATCCTCGACCGATTCAGCGCAACGTGGGCCGGCCTCGACGAGAGCGCCTGGAACCTGACCGGCGCCTCGCGTTCGGATGCCGGCGGGCCCGACTGGTCCTACCGCGACCACGTCGCCCATATCGCGGGCTGGACCGAAATGGGCGTGGACGTCGTCCGCAAGGCCCTCGATTCGGGCCGCTGGCCAAGCGACGACGACTTCGACGGCGGCGATTTCGACCACTTCAACGAAACCCTGCGGGCCCGCTGGCAAGGCGTCCCGCCGGCCGAGGTTCGGAGCCGCCTGCTGGCGGCCAACCCACTTCTGGCTGAGTTGGCCGGCCGCCTGAAGCCCGATGTCCTGCGCGGCGACGATGCCTGGGGCTGGGTGTACATGACCCTCCACGGCCACCAGCTGGACCACCTTGGCGTAATCGAACCGTGGGCCGACCGGCTCAGCGAGCGCCAGGTGGAAGGCGACCCATTTGGCCCGGACCCGATGCTCGGGACGGGCGATCCGGCTGCCGACCAGGTGGCCTTCTGGGCCGAGGAGGCCGACCTGTTCGCCGAGTTCGTCGCGCTGATCGATGGCGTCCCCGCCGGCCTCCGTGAAGTCTTCGTCGTTACCCCCGACTGGTCGCTCAAGGATCACCTGGCCCATGTCGGGAGCTGGTTCGAAGAGGGGGCGGCGGCGATCGAGGAGCACCTCCGCGGCGGTGGCTGGCGGAGCGGCCCGGCCGAAGGGCTGGATGCCTGGAATGCCCACAACCTGGAGGCCCTCCGGCCTCTGCCCTGGGCGGAGCTGCGCCACCGCCTGGAGGTCAATCGGCAGCGGATCCGGGCCGCCGCCCACGAGCTGGACCAGGCCGACTTCCGCTCGACCGACGGCTGGGACTGGACCTACTGGGACCTGGCCGGGCACATCCGGTCCCATCTCGCGATGATCGCTCCGTGGGCCGCTCGAACCGGCTGGCCGGGCGCATGACCAGCGCTGAAGCAGCCCACGGGTTGCTGGCGATCTTTGCCCACCCCGACGACGAGAGCTTCGCCGTCGGCGGGACGCTGGCCCTGGCTGCCGAGCACGGCGCCCGGGTGGCGGTGGTATGTGCGACCAACGGTGATGAAGGCGGCGATGGCGCCGACGGCGATCACGCCATGGATCCCGAGATCCGCCTGGCTGAACTGCGCACCGCGTGCGCCGCGCTGGGCATCCAGCCGCCCGTGTTCCTGGGCTACCGCGACTCCGGAATGGAGGGCTGGGGTGCCAAGCCGGGCGCGCTGGTCCTGGCCGATCCGGCTGACGTCATCGGGCGGATCGCGCTCGAGATCCGGCGCTTCAAGCCGTCCGTCGTCGTCACCTTTGACCCAGGCGGGATCTACGGCCATCCCGATCATGTCGCCATCTCGGATCTCGCCTCCCGCGCATTCCGGCTGACGGCAGCCGAGCCCGGCGGCCCGGTTGCCCTGTATCACACGGCCATCCGGCGCTCGTACATTCCGGAGATGGGCCGGATGATGGAGGAGGCCTCGCGGCTGGGCAGCGAGCCGGCCCATGAGCCCAGCGCGGATGACCTGGCCCAACAGCGCAGGTTCGTTGAGCTCGCGCGGCCGGACGAAGACTTCACCACCCACGTCGACGTGCGCCCGGTGGTCGGCCGGAAGGCGGCTGCGCTGGCCGCTCACGCCAGTCAGACTCGGGGAATGGGCGGCGATGGGTCACCCGAGATGCTCGAACGGTTCCTCGGCGACGAGTGGTTCATCCGGGTCGTGCCCGAACCGGTCCCCGGCGCGCCGCTCGAGACCATGCTCGGACCCATTTGAGCCGTGGCGCGCCGTTGATCCCGGGGCTGCCCGCCAGATGACGCCGATCCGCGAGCTGCCCGAACGGGCGATGCGTTCGACGCTGCTGTCCCTGTCGCGCCGTCCGGGTCTGGGCCGGCTGGCAACCCGCCTGTCGATCACCCGCCGGATGGTCGATCGTTTCGTGGCCGGCGAGACCCTGGGCGAGGCACTCGATGCCCTGGACCGGGTCAAGGCTGCCGGCCTGCACAGCACGGTCGACGTGCTGGGCGAGTCGGTGCAATCGGAGGCGGTCGCCAGCGCCGCTGCCGAGCGCTACCTGGAGCTGCTCGATGCCCTGGCCGGCCGGGGGCTGGACGGCAACGTCAGCCTGAAGTTGAGCCAGATGGGCCTGGGCCTGTCGCCCGAGTTGTGCCGGGCCAACGTGGCCCGGATCTTCACGACCGCGGCTGCGACCCGCGCCTTTGTGCGGATCGACATGGAGGACCATGCCTGGACCGATGCGACCCTGGCCATCTGGCGGGAGCTCCGACCGCTGAATCCGGCCAGCGGCGTGGTCATCCAGGCAGCTCTGCGACGGAGCGCCGACGACGTGACCGCGCTGATCGCCGAACGCGCGCCGATCCGCCTGTGCAAGGGTGCCTACCGTGAGCCGGCCTCGGTCGCCTTCCCGACGAAGGCCGAGGTGGACGACTCCTACCTGGCCCTCATGACCCGGCTCCTGCACGAGGGCACCACGCCTGCCCTGGCCACCCACGACCCCCGGATGATCCGGGCCGCGACCGAGATCGTCGAGCGCGAGGGGCTCCGGCGCGACGCGTTCGAGTTCCAGATGCTCTACGGCATCCGGCGCGACCTGCAGCAGCAGCTCGTGACGGCGGGCTACCGGGTCCGGATCTACGTCCCGTATGGCCGGGAGTGGTATCCGTACTTCATGCGCCGCCTGGCTGAGCGCCCGGCCAACGTGATGTTTGTCCTGCGCAGCGTGACCCGCGAGGAACGCGTCCGTCCGTCTTGAGGCCCGGCCGTCAGCCGACCTCGGCGTGCCGGCCGAGCGCCTCGGTTAGCTGGATCGCGTGCTCGTCAAGGTGAACACCCACGAACCGCTCGAGCATCGCCGCGACGCTCATCTCGCCAAGCCTGGGGTGAAGGCCGGTCTTCGCCCAGTCGGCCGGCGTAAGCTCGGGCAGGCGGGCGGCATAGCGGTCGATGGTGGCCTGGATCCGACTGATCAGCTCCCGCGCCGGCAAGGTCCGATCGCGCTCCATCGTCATCGTCCGCAATGGATCGGTCGCTACGCGACCGAAGGGCACTGGTTCCGGCGAGCCGGCCACGACCCGCTCCATCTCGCCCAGCCAGTACTGGAGCATCTCGGCGACGTGAGCAAGGACCTCGGGCGGTCCCCACTCGCCTTCGGGTCCCTCGCCGGCGGCGCTGGACATCGGCCACGGCTGACCGGCGTCGATCGGCCCGCGCAGGGCGGCAAACGCAGCGCCGGCCTGCCTGAGGCGGGCAATGGATCCGGTAACGTCGATCGGTTCGATCACGCTGCCATGGTAGCCCGCCGGAGGCGGTGTATCGTCGGAGGCAACACACAGGCGGTGCCCACGGCACTCGCCTCATTGCAGGCCAACGGAGGCGGCAGACGGCCATGACCGACACCGCGGAGCGTCAGGCTGCGCGCGGTAGCGCCAACCAGGCGGGAGCCCAAACCAACAAGGACGCCTATGCCCAGGCGGCCGATTTCCTGCCCCTGAAGGGCATCGACCACGTGGAGTTCTGGGTCGGCAATGCCCGCCAGGCGGCGGCCTATTACCGCGCGCTGTGGGGCTTCGGTCCCGTCGCGTTCGCCGGGCTCGAGACGAAGGTTCGCGACCGGGCGAGCTACGTCATGGTCCAGAACGGGATCCGCTTTGTCCTGACTGCCCCGCTGACGCCCGACGGCGAGATCGCCGAGCACGTCCGGCAGCACGGCGACGGGGTCCACGACATCGCCTTTGCGGTGGATGACGTCGACAGTGCCTGGCGCGAGACGATTGCCCGAGGAGCACTTGGCGTCGTGCCGCCGACCGAGATCGACGGCGGCGAGGACGGGATCCTCCGGCGGGCCACCATCCGCACGTACGGCGAGACGGTCCACTCGTTCATCGACCGGAGCTCGTACCACGGAATCTTCGCGCCGGGCTACCGGCCGGTCAAGCGTCCGGCGCGAGCAGCCGGCGGGCTCAGCCTGCTCGAGGTGGATCATTGTGTGGGCAACGTGGGCCTGGGTGAGATGGACAGGCAGGTCGCCTTCTATCGCGACGTCCTCGGCTTCGCCCAGCTCATCCACTACGACGACAAGGTGATCCATACGGAATTCTCGGCGTTGATGTCAAAGGTCATGACCAATGGCAACGGCCGGATCAAGTTCCCGATCAACGAGCCGGCCACCGGCCGCAAGAAGAGCCAGATCCAGGAGTTCCTGGATTGGTACCTGAGCCCGGGCGTTCAGCACGTCGCCCTTCGGACCGAGGACATCGTGACCACCGTCCGTCGCTTGCGCGACAACGGAGTCGAGTTCCTGGGCTTGCCACGCGCGTACTACGCGAACCTGGCCGAGCGTGTTGGCGACGTCGGCGTGCCCATCGATGTCCTCGAGGAACTCGGGATCGAGGCGGACCGGGACGAGGAGGGCTACCTCCTCCAGATCTTCACTCGACCGGTCCAGGATCGGCCCACCTTTTTCTTCGAGATCATCGAGCGCCACGGGTCGCGCGGCTTCGGGGTTGGCAACTTCAAGGCACTCTTCGAAGCGATTGAGCGCGAACAGGCCTTGCGCGGCAATCTGTAGCCGATCAGGCACGAGCGCCGGCAATGGCGTCGGTAGACTTCCGGCCATGATCGTCGCCCATGTCCGCCCGCTCAACGCGCCACCGGGCTCGACCTGGCGGCTGGCCGCGGCACTCGGTCCCGCCCCGGACCGGAACCGCTGGCTCGACCTGGAGGTGGCTCGCCGCCGAAAGGTGCTCGCGGATCCGGAGCTGGCCCACAATTCGGTCCTCTTCCGCGTGCCGATCACGACCCTTGACGCTCACCTCGCCGGGGGCTTGCCGGTCGCCGCGCTGGCCGACCTGGTCGATGGCTTCGAGCCGCGCGACGGGGATGACGTTGCAGTCCTCGCGGCGGGTGACCTGCGTTTCGGGCCACCGATCCTGCGGCCGCCCAGCCTGCGCGACTTCTATGCATTCGAGGGCCACGTTGCCACGATGTGGGCGCGCCGAGGCAACCCGGTTCCCGAAGCCTGGTATCGCCTGCCGATCTTCTACTTCAGCAACACCTCGGAGGTCCGCGGCCCGGGCGATCCGGTCTGGGCGCCGCGGGGCAGCCTCGAGCTCGACTACGAGCTGGAGGTCTGTGCCCTCGTCGACAGGCCGGTCCGGGACCTGGCCGAGGATCGGGCGGAGGACGCCATTGGTGGCTACCTGATCCTCAACGACTGGAGCGCCCGCGACCTGCAGCGCGAAGAGACGACGGTCCGCCTCGGGCCGGCAAAGGGCAAGGACTTCGCCACGTCGATCGGCCCCTGGCTGGTCACCCCGGACGAGTTGGCCGACCTCCGGGCGCCGGGATCGAGCGGTCCCTCGCTGGCCATGACCGTCGTGGTCAACGGGGTCGAGCTCTCGCGGGGCAGTTGGGCCGACGCCCAGTTCTCGTTCGGGCAGATGCTGGCCCGGGCGTCGGCCGACGCCGCTCTTCGACCGGGCGACCTGCTGGGCAGCGGGACCGTTGGGGGCGGCTGCCTGCTGGAGATCGGCGCAGCAACGCTCGGCCGCTACCTCGAGCCTGGCGACGAAGTTGTCCTTGAGATCGAGCGCCTCGGTGCCCTGGCCAGCCCGATCGTGCATCGGCCCGCATGAGCGCAACCTAAGGAGAAGCCCATGTTCTATGTCGCGCAGGGCAGCGTCCCCCACAAGCGCCATACCCAGCACCGGGCCGCCGACGGCGGCCTGTACGCGGAGGAGCTCTTCGGCGTCGAGGGTTTTGTCGGTCGAAGCTCCCTGCTCTACCACCTCGTCCCGCCGACACGGACCCATCGAATCGAGGCCGGCGGGACCGTCGAGATCGAGGAGGCGGACGACGGAATCCACCGGCACCGGCTGGTCAAGACCGGGGCACTGACGGCTCACGGGGACGCCTTGTCGGGCCGGATACCGCTGTTCTTCAACACCGACGTGACGATGGGCGTATGCCTGCCGGCGGAGGCAATGCCGGTTGGCGAGTTCTATCGCAACGGTGAAGGCGACGAGATGCTCTACGTCCATACCGGCGAAGGCGTCCTGGAGACGGTCTTCGGCGACCTCCGCTACGGGCCGGGCGACTACCTGGTCCTGCCTATTGGCACAACCTGGCGGCTCGTCCCTGGTGCTGGCTCGGAACAGCGGATGCTCTGGTTGGAATGCCCGAGTGAGCTCGAGCCTCCCAAGCGCTACCGCAACGAGTACGGCCAGCTCCTCGAGCACAGCCCGTACTCCCAGCGCGACATCCGGACACCGGTCTTCCGGCCGCCCGACGACTCGACCGGCGACTTTCGGGTCAAGGTCAAGGCCAGGGGCCGGCTAACCACCTACCATTTTGCGTCCCATCCGTTCGACCTTGTCGGCTGGGATGGCTACCTCTGGCCCTATGCCTTCAATATTGCCGACTTCGAGCCGATCACTGGAAGGGTCCACCAGCCGCCGCCGGTCCACCAGACGTTCCAGGCCCACAATTTCGTCGTCTGCTCGTTCGTGCCGCGCAAGTTCGACTACCACCCATTGTCGATTCCGGCGCCGTACAACCATTCGAACATCAACTCGGACGAAGTGATCTACTACGTCGCCGGCAATTTCATGAGCCGTCGAGGGGTGGACATCTCGTCCTTCACCGTCCATCCGGCGGGGATCCCGCACGGCCCCCACCCGGGGACCGTCGAGGCCTCGATCGGCAAGGAGGGGACCGAGGAGCTGGCGGTCATGGTCGACACGTTCCGGCCGCTCCGGCTGACGCGCCAGGCGGCCGAGCTCGACGACGACCGCTATCCGTATTCATGGTTGCCGCCGGCCGTTGGATCAGACGAGGCCAGCCAGTTGATCGCGCGCGGGCCCGAAGCCTTCCCGGACTGATCCCAGGAACGATGGGCGCCGGGCTCCCTTGAGAAGGGGCTGTCTAGTGCCAGCGACGGCCGGCTTCGAGCACGAGGGCGGAGCCGGCGAGCGTCCCGAGCGCAAGCAGGACCCGGAAGGCCTGCGACTTGACGAGCTTCTTCACGTGTCCACCTGTCGATCGGATCGATGCGCTCCCGACGAGCGTCATCTGTCCGACGATCGTCGGGGGTGGCAGGCCGGCCGGCCATCAGCCGGGAGTACCAGTCCGGGCAGCATCGTGGGGGAGTTGCCGCCTCGCACCGGCGTCCGCCGACCCGCCCTCGAGCGTCGCGTTACTGTGAGCGGAATGAGCCGCAGCCTGCCGCCCAACGTGACGATCGAGCCGATGCGGCCGGGTCACTGGCCGGCGGTCCGGGCGATCCATGAAGCCGGGATCCTGGGCGGCAACGCCACGATCGACCGTGAGCCGGCCGCCGACTGGTCCACCTGGAGCGACGCCCATCGGGCCGACTGCCGGCTGGTCGCAGTGGACCACGAGCGGGTCGTGGGCTGGGTGGCGCTCAGCCCCTATTCGCATCGCCAGGTCTACTCGGGCGTGGCCTGGCTGAGCGTCTACGTCGCCCCGGACATGCACGGTCGGGGTGTTGGCGGCGCGCTCGTCGCGCGCGTTGTGGAAGCCGCCGAGGTGGCCGGGATCTGGACCCTTCTGGCCGGGATCCTGATCGAGAACGCCGCCAGCCTGGCGACCCATCGAAGCGCCGGATTCCGGCGGGTCGGTGTCCAGGCGCGGCTCGGTCGTGATCGTACCGGCCGCTGGCGGGACGTGGTCCTGCTGGAGCGGCGCAGTGCCACCCACCGGGCGGGCTGACGCAGCCCAGGATCAATGCGAATTTGTGGACGTCTCGTCGGCCAGCTCGATGGTCGGAATGCCGGCCGGCTCGGCCGGTGGCCCGGAGTGCCGGAGCTGGGCCAGGAGGACCCCGCCAATCACCAGCGCCCCACCGATCAGCTGGATCGGCCCGAGCCGTTCACCCAGGAGCAGGGCGGCCAGGCTGATCGTCCAGGTCGGCTCGACTGTGCTGATCAGCGACGCCTGGGCGGCTCCGATCAGGCGTGTCCCGGCCGAGAAGGTCTGGATGGCCACAAACGTGCTGATCACGGCGATTGCCACGATCGATGGCCAGGCTCCACTCGGGATCAGGCCGGGTGTGGCCGGGGCTCCGGTGACCAGGGCAATCAGCCAGAAGCCGGCCGCCGTGGCGCTCATCATCAGGGCCGTGGCCGAGGCCGCCATGTCGCCACCGCTGGTCGCGGCCGCGACCCGATCCGAGCGCTCGCCGAACAGGCGGGCCTGCGCCACGATCCAGATCGAATAGATCACCGGCGAGGCGATCGCCTCAAGCAGGCCGACGACCGGCGGTGCCGTTCCGCTGGGGATCCCGCCGATCGCCAGGACGCCCCCGGCAAAGGCCATGCCCAGGGCCAGCCAGGCCCGGCGGCCCTCCAGCGGGCGGCCCAGCTTGATGGTCAGTACGGCCACCAAAACGGGGTAGACGTACACGATCAGGGCCGCCAGCGAGGCCGACACGGTCTCCAGCGAGGCGTAATACGTGCCGCTGTTGCCCAAATAGACGATGCCCAGGATCACGGCCACCAGGCGCCGCCGGCGGTCGATCCGGCGCAGGCCGGCCCGGCGCGTGGCACTTGCCAGGAGCCACGCCCAGGACAGGCCGGCCGCCAGGGTGAAACGCCAGGCCAGCAGGGGCAGCCAGCCCAGGCCCAGGGCGTAGGCCGGCTTGGCAAACAGCGGCCCGGACCCGAAGGCGGCCGCCGAGACCACGACGAGCAACACTCCAGCGAGCCGGCGGCGATCCACCGCCGGAAGCCTAGCAGGGCCATACCCGGCGTCGCGGCAGCGCCTGGACGTGTTCGCACTACACTGGGGAGGTGACCGAAACAACCGAGCGGGCCGTCGCCGATCGCGTCCCCGCCCTGGCCCGCGAGACGCTCCGGGTGGTCCAGCGACGGGGACCGCTGACGGTCCCGCCGGGGACGTCGCTGGCCGACTGCCTGCGCCTCATCCAGCGCTCCGGGGTGGGTGACTCCGTGCTCGTCACCGACGGCCAGGGCCGGCTGGCTGGAGTGCTCACCGAGCGCGACATCTTCGGTCGCCTGGTTGGCGAGCCGGTGGATCTTCGCCGGCCGGTCGAGTCGGTCATGAATCATGAGCCGCGGACGTTCCGGATCGACGACACCGTCCACGACGCGATCAAGCTGATGTCCACCGGCATCTACCGAAACGTCCCGATCGTCGACGAGGACCGTCGGGTGGTGGGCATCGTCCGCCAGGTGGACATCCTGAAGTACCTGGCCGAGGCCTTTCCCGAGGAGCTGCTCAACCTGCCGCCCCGGCCCCACCAGACGATGAAGGAGTCCGAGGGCGCGTGACCACGACCACCAAGCCGGTCGATATCGTTGAACTTGATCGGGTCACCATCCGGTTCGCCGGTGATTCAGGCGACGGGATGCAGCTCACCGGCACCCAGTTCACCCGGACCGCGGCCGT
>JBBRIV010000011.1:0-22245 GCA_038220425.1 Candidatus Limnocylindrales bacterium | reverse complement strand
GGGCGGCAGTGGATGCCCTTGCCCGAGCTGGGCAGGCACCGTGGGCCGAGACCCTCCGTCAAGCGAAGGGTCTCGGCGGCGTCGACATCCAGGCCTGCTCGCTGTCGATGGACCTGCTCAGGCTCGAATCGAGCGATCTCGACCCGCTGGTCGATGGCGTGGAAGGCGTGACGTCGTTCTACCTGAATGCCGGCAGCGGCCAGGTCGTCTTCATCTAGCTCCGGACTCGAAAGGGGTCAGCCATGCCAGTCATCGAGGTCGCCCATACGATTGACGCTCGTGGGTTGTCCTGTCCGATGCCGATCGTGAAGACCGCCCAGGCGTTCCGGGTGATCCCGGCCGGCTCCACCGCTGTGCTCCTGGCCACGGACCCCGGCTCGACCAAGGACGTCACCGCCTGGTGCCGGGCGACCGGTAACGAGCTTCTCGAGCAGAGCGCTGACGGGCCGGTCTTCCGGTTCGTCATCCGGCGCAATTGAGGACTGCCATGACCACCGCCACGCTTCCCCGCTTCGATCCCCTGGCCGAGGCAATTGCCGCCGTCGATGGCCAGCCCGAGGTGAGCGATTCGCCGATTCCGGCGAACGTCGCCGACGGCGCGGTTGCGACCCGGGATCTCCTGATCATCGACTACAGCGGGGACCTCGAAAAGGTCTGGGCCGCCCTGATCCTGGCTTCAACCGGCGCCGCCATGGGTGTCCGGACGCGCGTCTTCGTGACGTTCTGGGGGCTCCAGGTCTTCGTCAGGGATTCGAAGCGGATCACCGGCCGGAACTGGATGCAGAAGATGCTGTCGGCCATGCAGCGGCCGGGGATCAGCCATCGCAAGCTGTCCAAGATGAACTTCCTGGGGATGGGCCCATGGATGATGGGTCGCCTGGCCCGCCAGTACGGGGTGGCCAGCCCGAAGGAGCTCCTCGAAGCAGCCCAGGCCCTGGGCGTTGAGTTCATCCCGTGCCAGATGACGATGGACATGTTCGGGCTCAAGCCCGAGGACATGATCGAGGGCATGGGCGAGCCGGCCGGCGCCGCCACGGTCATCGGCCTGATGACCGAGAACTCCACTCCGCTGTTCATCTAGGAAGAGGTGGTCGCCATGATCGACTCAGCCGTCACGATCAACCGGATCGTCGACGCTCGGGGCAGCTTCTGCCCGGGCCCCCTGATGGAGCTCATCCGGGCGATCCGCGAGAGCCAGGTTGGCGACGTGATCGCTGTCTACTCATCGGACAAGGGCTCCAAGACCGATATTCCGAAGTGGATCGAGAAGGCCGGGCACCGGCTCGCCTCTCTCGAAGCCCGCGATGGCTACGACGAGATCGTCGTGGAGAAGCAGCGCTAGGAGGCCGACATGCAGCGGATCCTCATCCTGGGCGGGGGCGTCGGCGGAACCCTGACCGCGAACCTGCTGGTCAAGAAGCTGCGCGCCCGGATCAACCGGGGCGAGGTTGACCTGACCGTCATCGATTCGACCGGGCAACACGTCTATCAGCCCGGCTTCATGTACATCGCCATGGGCCACGAGCGGGCCGCCAACCTGCAGCGCCCGGAGCGTTCGCTGCTCGACAAGCGGGTCCGGCTGATCGTGGGCGACGTTGCCCTGGTCGACCCGGAGCACCAGGTGGTCACGCTCGGCGATGGCCGTCCGTTTGGCTACGACCAGCTGGTCCTGGCCAGCGGGTCCCGGATCGTGCCCGAGGCGATCGAACATTTCGACACGGAGGCTGAGCACTTCTACAGCGCCCAGGCGGCTGCCCGGCTGCGGGTTGCCCTGGACCGCTTCGATGGCGGACGGATCGTGATCGGCATCGCCGGGATGCCCTATAAATGCCCGCCGGCGCCGCTGGAGGTGGCCTTTCTCCTGGAAGCCGAGCTCAGGGCGCGCGGCCTGCGCGAGCGCAGCACAATCGACTACTGCTCCCCGATCGGGCGGGCATTCACGATCGAGAGCGTGTCCGAGATGGCCACCCCGATCCTGGCCGCCAAGGGCATCGAGCTGCACACCTTCTTCAACGTCGAAACGATCGATCCCCAACGCAAGGTGGTCCACAGCCTGGAAGGGGAAGAGCTGCCCTATGACCTGCTCATCCTGGTCCCGCCCCACAAGGGCCAGCAGTTCCTGATCGACTCGGGCCTTGCGCCGGCGCCGGGCGGCTGGCTGCCGACCAACCGGACCACCCTCCAGGTGGGCGACTGGGCCAACATTCACGCCCTTGGTGACGCAACCGACCTGCCCTTGTCCAAGGCCGGGTCCACCGCCCACTTCGAGGCGCCCGTTGTCACCGAGCGGATCGCCGCCGCCGTCGAGGGTCGCCCGGTCGATGTTCACGACGGGGACTACCTGGGCAAGGTCATGTGCTTCTTCGAGGTCGGCGACGGGAAGGGCACGTTGCTCCAGTTCGACTACAGCCACCCACCCCGGCCACCCAAGCCGAACCAGCTCTGGCACCTGGGCAAGATCGTCTTCAACAAGACCTACTGGCACACCGTGCCCAAGGGACGCGTCTGAGGGCGCCTACGGGAGGATTCCAGCCATGCCAACCACACTCCACGGAACACAGGCGGTCTGGGCATTCGAGGAGCATGAGCACCTCGACCTTGTGCGCGGGATCAACCGGATCCACGACATCGCCTGCCAGATCGGCCGATTGCCGACACCTGAGCTGGCCGCTCGGCTGGGCGACATCCTGGGCTGGCTGGATGGGACTCTCGATCCCCACATCGGCTGGGAGGAGGCCTGGCTGTACCCGGAGATCGAGGTCCGAATCGGCACCCCGTGGGCGACCACTGCGGCCCGCTTCGATCATCAGCAGATCCGCGAGATGACCAGTCGGATCCGGCTGGACAGGCCGCTCGCGATGGGCCAGGAGGCCCCCGAGTCGGCCGAGATCCGCTGCCATCTGTTCAGCCTCGAAGCGCTCCTCCGGGCCCACATCGAACGCGAGGAACGGTTCCTCATCCCGCTCCTGGCCGACAAGCGGCCGGGATGACCGCCACGCTGCCCGGCCAGGCGCAGCTGGATCCATCCGGCGCGTCCGACCAGCTGGCTGAACTGGGCTTCCTGGCCATCTCTGACCCGCACGACTCGGTCGGCCCGGCCTGCCTGCTGGTGGCGATCCGGCCGGCACCCACGCTTCGCCACTTTGACCCGGAGCAGATCGACTACTGGGTCTCCCGGGCGGGCAGGGGTGCGTCACGCACGCTGACCGGCCGGACGCGCCTGCCCATCGCCAGCGACGTTTCGTGGGGTCCGATCCGGATCGTCGATCGCCTGGGCGTGACCAACGCCTACCTCACCTTCGGCGGCCGGTTGTCCGCGCAGGAGGTGAACGGGGCGGTTGTGGCCGTCTTCGAATCGCCGGCGCCGCTGCTCCGCCGGGGCGGCCACTCGCAGGGCTGGGACCAGGGCGCCGACAGCGTGGGCGCCTTCTTCAGTCGATTCCTGCTGGCTGTTGACTACGCTGCCGGTTTTGAGCGCCGGCTGGCCGAGGCCGATCCGTTGTCGCGCTACGGGGCATTCGTCGTTGATGGCCTGGCCCGCTATCGGGCGAGTCCGGCCATACGCACCGAGGAACCTCAGGAGTGGGCCCTGCTCCAAGCCGCCGAGCGCCGCCTGCGGGCCGACCACCTGGCCGAATGGAACGCCGGCGCCGAGCTTCGGAGAACGATCTCAGGCGAGGCGGGCTGACCCGCCCATCACGAACTCGCCCGGGCGCCGCTGCTGACCGCGGCGTGCTCCAGGATGTCGAGGACCTTGTTCTGGCCGTCGAGAATCTGAACCTGCTTCTTGCTCAGCTCGTGGAGGGCCACCAGCGTCGCGTGGTCGGCCATGGCCCGAGCATCGCTGGCCGATTGGGCCCGGTTCGCGCTGACCTGGAGCGAGATCATGATCGACAGCTGGGGCAGGTTGAGGAGCGTCAGCAGGAGCGGCCAGGGGGTCTTGTCGAAGCCCACGATATTGCCCGCGAACAACCACACGACGATCCCCAGGGTGATCGCCACGAACAGGTACATCGAGCCGATGAGCTTGTTGACGACGTCGGCGATCCGATCAAGGACGCGCTCCCCGGAGACGTCCCTCGACAGGACCATCCGGGGCACGTGCAAGTGGGGTGCCTGGCGAGCCTGCTCGGCCTCGACGCCGGCATCGGGAACCGTGGACGCGACCATTCCTGCCTCCTATAGGTGGGAGCTGGAGCAACGTCCGGCCCGCTGGCCATGATGATCCTTTCGAGCGCTTAGCTCGAGGACCCGCCCTTCCGGCCGGCGATTGCCGAGAGTCGGACCGGATCGCAGATCTCCAGCTGGCCCTTGGCGGTCGCGACGATGCCCGCTTCACGCAGCCCGCGCAGGGCCCGGGCGACCACCTCGCGGGCGGTGCCCAGGTGATCAGCCAGCTGTTGCTGGGTGACCGAGGCAACCAGGGGGCCGCCGTCGGGCGCCTCGATGGCCAGATCCAGGAGGTGCCAGGCCACCCGCTCGTGCATGGATCCGAGGGTATTGGCGGCGAGCGCGGCGACCATATCCTGGAGGCGCAGGTTCATCTCCATGATCAGGCTTGCCCCAACCCGGGCATCGTTCAGGACCAGCCCCCGCATCGTCGTCCAGTCGATCTCGAGGAGGGTGCAGTCGGTGACGGCGGCCGCGCTCAGCGGGGCTCGCACGGCCATCGGCCCGGTCATGTTGCCGAAGATGTCGCCCTCGCGGACATAACGCAACGTGAACTGGCGCCCATCGGCGGCCGACAGGTAGGTCCGGGCGAGTCCGGTCAACAGCACGCCGAATCGCTCGGAATCGCCCGATCCAAAGATCAGCTGGCGGCGTCGGACCCCGATCTCGGTGCCCGACGCGAGGATCGCGTCACGGGCTTCGGGGGGCAGCCGGTTCAGAAACGTGTCCGCGAGCGCAGCCGTATCAAGTCGCGCCAGCAGAGCCGCGAGAGGCACCTCACGGACCCTTTCTTTGGACTATTCCCGGCGGCCTTGGGTGGCTGTGTAACTACCGTCACGCGCTGCGGTCACATACCACCGGGAGCCGCCAAATGGCCCGATGGTCGACTACTGAAAGCACCCTACACGCTGCAACACCGACCCGCAACCCACACGCGTGACCGGCGCAGGTGCGCCGCGCTGCGCCCGCGGTCACTGCCGTGAGAGCGGTTCCACAGGAGCTCTTCATCCGAGGCTGATCTCGCGGGTCAGCCCTCCGGCGAGTCTCGGCACGCCGGATATCACGACTACTGTTAGCCGATGGGTAGCGGGGCGTTGCGCGACCTTTCGTGACCCGAAATGCGCCCCGAACGCCGCGATCTACTGCTAGTCGTGATATCCGGGCGCTCAGGGCGGCCAAAGCGGCCCGTGCCG
Organism: Candidatus Limnocylindrales bacterium; assembly: GCA_038220425.1. Taxonomy (GTDB): domain Bacteria; phylum Chloroflexota; class Limnocylindria; order Limnocylindrales; family CSP1-4; genus Palsa-1033. The sequence goes on along the minus strand of JBBRIV010000011.1, from coordinate 16,882 downwards.
GGCTGGAAGTGGCGCCCGAGCTCGTCACCTAAGGTTAGCCGTAATACGGGGCCGGGGTGCTCGCTCGCGCTGGCTCGGTGCCAGCCTGGACCTGCATCAGATGAAGGAACGCGACCAGCCGTCAATTGGTGCAGGAGGAGGCTCGACCGCGTGCCTGACGGAGCGAGCCAGGCATGAGCGCCGCGGCCGATGGTGCACTGAGGTGCGGTGACGGGCCGGTGGCAGCGGCGCAGCGGATCGGTGCACAGCCCCTTTTGGGGTTGCAATCGGCGGACCGGCGGGTATGATTCGGCATCGCTTCGGCGGCCACCTGCGTGTCGCCCGTTGCTTGCTCGCTGAGCCACTGTCCAATCGCACCGACGCCCGCATCTGGCCCATTTGGCCACGGGACGCTGGGCGACGAAGTCGGCTGGCGACGGGCCTCGGTTTCGATCGACAGGGGTATCGACCGGAAACATCCGCCGAGACCGGCGGATGTGGGATCTAAGGAGGAGCAATTTGATGAAGTACAGCAAGCTCGGCGCGTTGGGCGCTGGGGCGCTGCTCGTCTTCTCGGCGTGCACGAGTACGCCGGCGACGCAGGCCCCCGTCAGCGCGGCACCAACCAGCACCGCGGGAGCGGCCTCGCAGGCACCGGCGAGTGGCGCCGCGGCCGGCGCATGGTGCGTTGGAGGTACTGTCAAGATCGGCACCGAATTGCCGATGAGCGGCGGCGAGACGGCCAACGGCGCCCCGACGGCGAATGGCGTCAAGCTGGCAATCAAGCAGCAGAACGCCAAGGGTGGCGTCGCAGGCTGCAAGCTGGACATCAATGTCCAGGACGATGCCTTGAACGGTGTCCATGATCCCCAGACGGGCGCCAAGAACATGCAGACCCTCGTCGCCGATGCAGCGGTCATCGGTGTTGTCGGGCCGTTCAACTCGGGTGTCGCCAAGGCGGAGATCCCGATCAGCAATGGTGCTGGCCTGCTCATGTGCAGTCCGGCCAACACCAACAACGGTGTGACCCAGCCGCCCGAGGGCGACACGTACCGCAAGACGAACCCGACCAAGATCAGCTACATCCGTACGGCGACTCCGGACAGCATCCAGGGCCCGTCCGCGGCCGACTACATCTACAACGACCTCAAGAAGACGAGTGTCTACATCATCGACGACACCGAGACCTTCGGCGTCGGCGTTGGCGACAGCTTCCAGGCCGAGTTCAAGAAGGTCGGCGGCACCGTCGTCAAGCGTGATAGCGCTCCTAAGTCCACGACTGACTACACCCCCCTCTTCACTGCTGCGGCGGCTCTCAATCCCCAGGCCGTTTATCTTGCCGGCACCACGCCGACCGGAATGGGCCTGGCTCTCAAGCAGGGTCGCGGAGTGACCGGTCTCGAGACCGTCCCGTTCGTCGGACCTGACGGCGTGGCCGACCTCGGCCCGGGCGGCACGCAGGGTGCCACCATCACGATCGCTGGTGCGGCCTCCCATGACGTGTACGGCACCGTTGGTTCCGCTCACGACCTGGCTGACAACAGCTTTACCGCAGCCTACACAACGGAATTCGGCGGGGCCCCCGGCGCCTACAGTGCCGCGGCTTACGCCTGCGCCCAGATCATCATCGCGTCATTGGACAAGGCTTCGGCCACGGCCACTGACCTGGCCTCAGCCCGAGAAGGCGTTCGCGCCAATGCGGTCAACTCGGCCAATACCTTCACGACCGTGCTCGGTTCGCTCAACTTCGACAAGTACGGTGACAACGTCCACCCGTTCATCTCGTTCTACAAGGTCGACATGACCCTGGCCGGCGGGAAGGGTGACTGGGTCTTCGTGAAGCAGGAATCGTTCTCGGACCCCAACGCCCAGTAGGGATCCATCGCAGAGGCCGGGGAGCTCCAACTCCCCGGCCTCTGTACCTACCCTGACGACTCCAGCATCGGAGCCGGCGAAACTATGACCACAGACGTCCGCCGGGTTGCCCGGCCGCTGGCAATAGGTGTGATCGCGCTGCTTGTCGAATACAAGCTGCTCGGAACCCAGCAATTCGCGAATGCCCTGACCCTCGGTGCGATCTATGCCCTCATCGCGCTCGGCTACACGATGGTCTACGGGATCGTGGAGCTGATCAATTTCGCGCATGGGGACATCTTCATGGTGGGCTCGTTCCTGGCCATGTGGATCATGTCCACGGTGCTTGGCCTTAGTGGGCCAGTGACCAACTTGCTGAACCTCATCGGCCTCCTGGCGCTCGTCATGTTCGCCACGATGCTCGGTATGGGACTCATCGGGATGTTCATTGAGCGGTTCGCCTACCGCCCTCTGCGCCATGCCCCCAGGCTCGCACCCCTGATCACAGCGATCGGTGTTTCGTTCATCCTTCAAAACATCATTGCGTCGTTGTTTGGACCTTCGCCGGTAAGCGTTCCCCAGATCGTGCCGCTGGACAAGTTTGCGATCCTTGACGGTCGGATCGGCTACCTGAATGTCTTCATGGTGGTCCTGGCCGTGGTGCTCATGATCGCCCTCCAGCTATTCGTCGGCCGGACCCGGCTCGGTCGGGCGATGCGGTCGACGGCACAAGATCGAGAAGCGGCCGAGCTGATGGGTGTCGACATCAACCAGACGATCGCGATCACCTTTTTCATTGCAGCAGCTCTGGCCGGCGCAGGCGGCGTTATCCAGGGTCTGTACTTCGGTAGTATCAAGTTCGACCTGGGCTTCTTCGTGGGCTTGAAGGCGTTCACGGCGGCTGTCCTGGGCGGTATTGGGAACACCACGGGCGCCGCAATCGGTGGGTTCATCATTGCGTTCGTTGAGGTGTACGCCACCGTTCTCGGCTATACCCAGTGGTCCGAAGTCGCAGTCTTTACGGTCCTGATCCTGGTCCTCGTCTTCCGTCCAAGTGGGTTGCTGGGACAGCAGTTGGGGGAGCGGGCATGACCGCCATCGCGAACCGGCGTGCACCCGCTCCGTGGCGCCGGCTTCGCGCCCGCGCGGCCGACCATCGGTCAGTCACGATCCTGGCCAGTTGGGTCATCGTTGCGAGTGTCCTGCCGCTCATCGTGCTCCTCCCGCCGTTGAGCACCTTCCAACCAGAATCCCTATGGATTGATGGGTTTGCCAACGCTGGGGTGTTCATCCTGCTGGCGATGGGCCTGAACGTGGTGGTGGGCCTGGCTGGCCTGCTCGACCTTGGCTACGCCGCGTTCTTTGCGATTGGCTCCTACGCATATGCGTTCGGTGCATCGCCGTTCACGAACCTTCAGATCCCGTTCTGGCCGATGCTCCTGGTCGGCGCCGTAGTCGCCGCGACGCTGGGCATCCTGCTTGGCGCCCCTACCTTGCGCCTGCGCGGTGACTACCTCGCGATCGTCACGCTCGGGTTTGGTGAAATCGTCCCGGCAGTCTTCCTCAATGCCAGCGCGTTCACCCTGGGGACCAACGGCATTGGCGGGATCTACAAGCCGGAGCTCTTCGGCTTCAAGTTCACCCTGGAAAACCCGGTTCCCTACTACGTGGCGATGGTCGGGATCCTGGCAGTCACGATGGTCCTCCTGTATCGCCTCCAGGGTTCGAGACTTGGGCGAGCCTGGATGGCGATCCGTGAAGATGAGCTGGCAGCCGCGAGCAGCGGGATTAACACGATCACGGCCAAGCTCCTGGCCTTTGCCCTGGGCGCATCAACTGCCGGCCTCGCCGGTGTCTTTGCCACCTCCAAACTGACGTTTGTCGGTCCCGGTCAATTCGGGTTCCAGGTGTCGTTCACCGTTCTGGCGATGGTCGTCCTTGGCGGCATGGGCAACATCTGGGGTGTTGCCGCTGGTGCGTTCGTGATCTACACAATCCAGGCGGTCTTGCTCAAGGAGCTCAATCAGTTCTTCGCCGCCCTCCATGTTCCGATTCTCCAGAGCATCGACTTCGTCCAGTATCAGTACCTCCTCTACGGCATCGCCTTGGTGGCAATGATGCTGTTGCGGCCGGAGGGCCTGTTCCCGAGCAGCCGCAGGCGCCGGGAGCTCCATGCGACGACCGACGACGTCGCTGACGTGCCACCACCGACTGAGGCTCTGGGGGCATGACCGCCGCCGTTGCAGGTCCGACCACAGACGGAGACCTGGTTCTGCGGGCGCGCAAGGTCACCAAGGCATTTGGCGGTCTGATCGCAGTCAAAGAGGTTGACCTTCAGATCGCTCGCGGTGCCATCGTCAGCCTCATCGGGCCGAACGGCGCGGGCAAGACCACGTTTTTCAACGTCATTGCCGGAATTCTTGACCCAACCTCTGGGGTTGTGGAATTGGGCGGGCGGCAAATGGTCGCCCGTCCGGTTCGCGCCTGGCTCGAGCCAGTGACCTGGATTCTGCCCTCGATTGTGATCAGTGGCCTGGGCGTCCTGACCTATCAGGCGTCGCCGACCGTGGGTGATCTGATCGTTTTGGGGGGCCTGTTCAGCCTGATCGCGATGCTCCTCGCGGCCATTGTTCGCCCCATCTGGTACCAGACGATGCTCCGCCGAATTGGCGTGTTCAAGAGTGCCCGGCCGAACGAGATGGTCAAGGCCGGGATTGGCCGGACGTTCCAGAACATCCGCCTCTTTTCCAACATGACCGCGCTCGAGAACGTTCAGGTTGGGATGCACCTCAAGATGAAATCGAATGCCGCCGATGCCTTGCTGAGCACTCCCCGTGCGCGGGCTGAGGAGACGGAATCGGTAGTGCGCGCCGAGCACTACCTCGAAATCGTCGGTCTCAAGGGTCGCGGCGACGAGGTTGCAAGGAACTTGCCGTACGGCGACCAGCGCCGGCTCGAGGTGGCCCGAGCTCTCGCCAGCGGGCCAGTCCTCGTCCTCCTCGACGAACCTACGGCAGGCATGAATCCACGCGAAACCCGCGAGATGACTGAACTGATCAGCCGCCTTCGGCAGGACCTTGGTCTGTCATTCCTGCTTATTGAGCACGATATGAAAGTCGTCATGGGAATCAGCGACCGGGTGACGGTCCTCGACCATGGCGAGTGCATCGCCGAAGGGACCCCAGATCAGGTTCGTCAGAACCCTCGAGTCATCGAAGCCTATCTCGGGAAACCGCCGGAATGACCGCCCCAGCAACTGCATCTGAATCCAACCCCGCGCGGCGTGCGGAGGATGCTGACCCGGCCGACGTGGTGCTCCGGCTTGACGATGTCCACACCTATTACGGCCACATCCATGCCCTTCAGGGTGTCTCCCTCGAGGTTCGGCGCGGCGAGATCGTGACCCTGATCGGCGCGAATGGCGCGGGCAAGACCACGACCCTGAAGACGATCTCGGGCCTCCTTCACCCTCGCTCGGGCAGCGTCTCGTTCGAGGGCAACGACATCTCTCGTCGACCCGCCCACGAACTCGTCCGGGTAGGTATCGGCCATTCGCCAGAGGGCCGCCGAATCTTCTCAAGACTCACCGTTCTTGAAAACCTCAAGATGGGTGCCTTCACCCGGCCACAAAATGACATCCAGGGCGACCTCGATCACGTCTTTGAGCTCTTCCCGAGGCTCCGCGAGCGTACCGGCCAACGCGGCGGCAGTCTGTCCGGCGGGGAGCAGCAGATGCTGGCGATCGGACGCGCGATGATGGCCCGACCGAGGTTGCTGCTTCTGGACGAGCCATCACTCGGCCTGTCGCCCATCCTTGTCCAGCAGATCTTCTTGATCATCCAGGAGATCAATGCTTCAGGCACGACGATTCTGCTCGTTGAGCAGAATGCCCTTCAGGCCCTGATCGTCGCTGATCGTGGCTACGTCCTGCAGACTGGCGAGGTCGTCCTGTCCGGACTGTCGGCGGATCTCCGCCAGAATGAGATGGTTCGAAAGGCGTATCTGGGCGAGTAGGGATTTCGGTGAAGTCGACGAAACTGTGGTCGCGCTCGGCACGGGGCTCTGGGGCTCCGCGGAGCCGCGGAGCCTTTAGTCTGGCACTGGCCCTTCTCCTTGTCGGGTGCTCGGGACCGGGACCCACTGACCCGCCGAGACCCACCAACCCACCCGCAACCGTGGAGCCGAGCCTGGACCCAGGCGCCTGGGTGCGGGCCCCGGCGATTGAGCAGCCAGCGGGATTCATGACGCCCCAGTCTGGTGTCGTGATCACTCGGGGTTGCGCGCCCTGTCACCCAGCGATCGACACGTTGATGACTGGGGTCGCCGCCCGCCCATCCGGGTTGGTCGCCGTCGGTTGGATCCTGCAGGACTTCGTGGGCAGCAGTTGGCGCTCAACCGACGGATCGACCTGGACGTTCACAGGCGGATTCCCAGCTCAGTCCCTCTTGTCAGCAGTTGCCGCCAACGATCAGCGTTTCGTCGCCGTCGGGCTTGACGGCAAGGGCGCCACGGCCTGGACTTCGGAGGATGGAACCACATGGGTCAAGACTGCCAGCCCAGCCTTTTCCGACGAACCCCTCAGGGTCACATCGATCGTCCCCTGGCGGGGCGGTTTCGTCGCAGCCGGCTTCAAGGGGACGGAGTTTTTCTCAGCAGATGCCAGTACCTGGATCTCGCCTGATGGTTTCAACTGGCAGCAGGCCAACGATGCCCCTGGACTTCATGGAGCCCGAATCTGGGGAGTGGCGGCCAACAGCGCCGGCCTGGTCGCTGTTGGCCAGAAGGGTCCCTCCGACGCTCTCGGTCCAGCCGCTATTTGGACCTCAACCGACGGGCTCCGCTGGGATCCTGTACCAGACGCCGCGATCTTCCATGAGGCCCGCCTGCGTGCTGTAACTGCGGTCCCCTCGATCGGTTTCGTCGCGGTGGGGGAAGACATTGCGGGCGATACCGGCATCATTTGGCTGTCCAAGGACGGACGAGCCTGGACTCGGGCGCCATCCGACCCTGTATTTGGCAGACCGGGCATCCAGGTCCGGATGTACACGGTCACGCCGGGGCCCAACGGCGTGGTTGTGGCGGGAACGCTGACTGAGGGACTCCAATACGGCGCCGCTGCTGTCTGGACTTCAACGGACGGCCTGTCGTGGAAACGTGAGCCGGCCGGCAACGAATTCCTTGACACGGAGATGAATGCAACCACGACTTGGAACGGCCGGATCGTGGCGGTCGGTGACCGGGGCGCTCCGGATGCCTATCAAGCGACCGCTTGGTTGAGCCCAGTTGGAGTAGGCGGCGCACCCTGACCCGTTCCCCGGGCCGGGTGCGGCGCTACGGGGCAATCAGCGGCGCCCGCGTGATCTGCGGGTCGGTGAAGATGTCCAGGTCGTCCCGGCTCTGGGTTGAGAACTCCGAGACGATGGCGCCCTGCGGGCCGGCCTGGAACCAGTGGCGGGTGTTTGCCGGGATGATGCATTGCCCCCCAGGCCCCAGGACCACTTCGTGGGCGGCCGTGTAGACACCAAGCTCGGCCCGGGCCGGGCGAGCCCGCGGATCTGGCGTGGCCGGGCCTTCCACGTGGACATAGACCGTGCCCGCCCGCACCCGGAACGTCTCCTCCTTGCCGGGGGTGCCATCAAACGGCGGGTGGCGATGCTCGGCGCAGGTCTGGTTGGAGAACAAAACCAGCTCCTTCGCGCAGACCCGCGGCGTGTTGACGTAGACGACCACCTGGAGCCCGATCTCGGCCAGCTGGTTGAGCCCGAAATCGACCACTTCGATCGCCGCCAGCTCCGCTGCGGTCAATACGATCCCGGCTGCGGCCAGGCTGGCAGCCGTCCGTGTCTGCGCGTCGTGGACCTGTGCCCTGGTCAGCATGCCGTCTGTCTCGCCTCCTGAGCCGGGTGCCTGGGTGGACGTCCAGTGTGCGGCCGGCGGCTACCATGCGCAGACCGAAGAGTGGAGACCCATGGGCAGCAAGTATCTCGTGCCGGCCGGCGGCGGCCTCGACTACGACTGGTCCAACGACCATGTCTTCATCAAGACTCCGCTCGAGCTGACCGATGGACGGGTGACGGTCGTCGAGGACATCCTCAAACCCGGTTTCCACCTGGCCACCCACCACCATCGGGCCATAGTCGAGATCTTCTACGTTCTCGAGGGCGAGGTCACGTTCAGGTTCAACGACGAGACCGTCGTGGCTACGCCCGGGGCCACGGTCAGCGTGCCGGCCAATACCCGGCACGAGGTCGACTGTCCGGCCGGTGGTCGGCTGATCACCGTGTTCACGCCCGGTGGCTTCGACCACTACTTGGCCGGGTTGGCCGCCTTGACCCCCGCCGAGCTGGCCGACGCTGCCCTGCTGAGCAGCCTCGCCGAGCGCTACGACATCTGGCCCGACTGACCGGGGAAAATGGCCGGCTGAGCGGCCCTTAGCCGTGGCGCTGGAGGAGCTGCCAGGTCCCGTCGTTGAGCGTGTTCGGGTCGAAGCCCGGCTGGCCCGAGCTCAGGTACTCGCCATTCTGGTTGACCCAGTACTCGTTGAATCCGTCGGGCAGCTGGACGAGGCTGCCGCTGACTGGGTCGTTGAAGGTCGTGACGCCGGCCAGGGTCTCGCCGCGGACCTCGGCGATGTGATCCTCTGATGCCTGGCGCTCCTGGGTCACCTGGGCCTGCAACGCTGCGATCTCCGCCCGACTCTGGGCGAGCAGCTGGCCAAATACCTGGGTGTCGGCCATCTGCTGCTGGATCCCCTTGACGAAGAGGCCCTGGACGAAGCGGTAGGTCGCCTCCCAGCCGGGCGTCGAGGTGCGGCTGGCAATGATCGTGGAGATGATCCCGGCATTGGCGTCGAGCTGGCCACGCGGAGCCCGTTCGGTATGGGCGAAATTGACGTACCACGAGGCACGATCCGGGGTGCCCGAGAAGAGCAGGGCGAACGACACGTCCTCTTCCCAGGGTTGACCATCCTGCTGGTACACATAGCGCAGGCGATAGGCCGCGGCGTCGGCCGGGCCACCGAAGCCGGTCTTGAAATCGGCGGCGATCGCGGGGACCGGGGTCACGCTGACCAGCTGGGCCGCCTGGAGCTCAGGCAGTGTGCTCGGTGCCCAGAACTGGCTGACGAACTGGGCCGGGTCGGTGATCGGAGGCAGGTAGACCTTGCCCTGGTAGTTGCCGCCCAGTGGTGCGCTCAGGCCGGCTGGGGCCTGGAACCAGATGAAGTCCTGGATCGGCAGGTAGTCGATCGTGATTCCTGTGCGCGGGTCGGACATCCGTGTCTGGGGAAACGCCACCCGCTCCCACGCCGGGATCCACTGGATGCTGCCCTGGTACTGCCAGCCTTCGGGCAGAAGGAAGACGATCGCCTCCTGGTTGCCGGCCTGCGGATCGCGGATGGCTTCACGGAAGAAGCGCACGGTGTTGGCCGGGCTCTGGATGCTGCTGCCCGGGTCCGCGGGGATCGGCGTGCCCACGTCGCCGGGGCCGCCCAGCGGCGTGGCCAGACCATCGATGAATCCCTCGGTGGCGCTGGGCGAATTGGCACTCGGGCTGCATGCCCCAATCAGGGCGATGACGGCGATCAGCACGAACCCATGGGCACGGTTCATACCCGGTAGGGTGCCACACCCGCCCGCTCGATCGTCGGGCGACCTACGATGTTCGCCTGCTGAACAGGAGGACACCTTGCGATTTCGGACAACGTTGCTCCAGACCGGCAAAACCGCGACCGGCATGGTCGTCCCGGCCGACGTCGTTGAGAGTCTGGGGGCAGGCAAACGGCCGCCTGTCCAGGTGACCATCAATGGCTTCACCTACCGGAGCACGATCGCGGTCATGGGCGGCGTGTTCATGGTTGGTGTCAACTCGGACAATCGGGCCGGAGCAGGTGTCAAGGGCGGAGAAGAGGTCGACGTCGACATCGAGCTCGACACGAAGCCGCGGGAATTGGAAGTCCCAGCCGAGCTCGCTGCCGCCTTGGCTGCCGAGCCCGAGGCCCGCCGGACGTTCGATGGGCTGTCCTACTCCAATCGCCTGTGGCACAGCCTGCAGGTGACGACCGCCCGGACCGATGAGACCCGCGAGCGACGAATTGCCAAGTCGATCGAGGCGCTGCGCGAGGGCCGGCCCCGCTAGGCCAGCATTTTCCTGGGCTACCCGGCTACCTCGTCGGGTGCCTCGTGGATCGTCTGGGCGGCCCGGATGCCCGACTCGAGGGCGCCCTGGATCCAGGCGTGGTACAGCGAGCAGTGCTCACCGGCAAAGTGGATCCGGCCCTCGGAGCGCACGATGTCGGCCTGCAGGTCCGTCTGCTGCTCAGGCGCGAACATGGCAAACGCCCCGCGCGCCCAGCGGTCGCCGTACCAGGCGTGCGACGCGCCGCCTTCGTACTCCTCGCGGATGCCGGGATGCATTCGGGCCACGTCGTCGAGGGCCTCCTCGAGGCGCGTCTCCTCGTCCATGGCACCCCACTGCAGGGCGTCCTGGCCCCAGGTGTAGCTGGCCAGGAGGACACCCCGGGTGGTCGATGGATCGGGCGTGGGGTAGTTCATCCGGCGGACCGGCATGTCGGTGACGGTGCCGCCACCGAAGATCCCATCGTGCTTTTCCCAGATCCGATGGCGGACCTGGAACAGGATCTTGGTCGAGGCGTGGTAGTTGAGCTCGCGAATGGCCCGCTGCTTGGCGTGCGAGAACGGCTGGACCAGCTCGATCGTGCGTAGCACCGAGAACGGCACGGTGATCACGGCATGATCGCCGCGCACGCTGTAGCGGCCGGCCTCCGTCTTGAAGTGGACCGTCACCCCGTCGGGATCCTGGTCGATCGCGAAGACGTTCGCCCCAAAGCGGACCTCGTGCTGGAGCTGGCCGTAGAAGGCGTTGGGCAGTCCGTCCATCCCGCCCACGATCTCCTGCATGTCGACATAGGCACCGCCCAGGTCCTCGCGCAGGATCTCGACCAGTGAGTTGTGCTGATCGGCCTCAAGGAAGTTCATCACCGTGAAGTACTCGATGGCGCCCCGTGACCAGCCCTTGGCCCGCAGGAACTCGTACAGGGAGTACTGGTCGTATTCGCGCACGATGTGGTCCCAGGCCGCTGCGGCGTCCTCCTTGACCATGGCCCTCAGGTGGCCGATCGTCGATTCCCAGAGCTCGTCGGCTGTCCGGCCGCGCTCGTGCTCGTCGAGCGTGAAGGGCAGGCTGGCCGGATTCTGGTCGGCGGCCTCCTTGGTCATGCGCAGGCCGCCGATCTCGACTAGGCCCTTTGGATTGCCCATCACGAACGGCCGGAGCGGCAGCTTGAACAGGTCGCAGTAGCGCAGGGTCAGGTCGTGGGCCCGAGGAATGCGCATCCCGCCGGCCTCGGCGTAGAGTCCCGGCGCGAACGTGAGCAACGTGTAGATCCGGCCTCCGACCCGGCTGCGCGCCTCGAGGACGGTCACCTCGTGGCCCTGGCGTTTGAGCTCGAAGGCGGCCACCAGGCCGGCCAGCCCGGCGCCGATGACCACGACCCGCTTGGGCGTGCCGGGTCGCCGGTCCAGGCCGCCCCGCGGGGTGGCGAGCACGTCGGGATCGACCGGCGTCGTCACCGGCGGAACCTGGTCGGGCGTGGTAGCCGCCGTCATGCCCGACATACTACCTTTCGCCTGGGCCCCGACCTGTCGTGTCGCGGACGAACGCCATCACCCAGTTGGTCTCCCAAGTCGTTCCGCCGTCGGCCGAAAAGGCCTGCTCCCAGCGGCATGACTGAGCGCCGATCAGCGACCACACGAACCTGACCCGGATGGGGATGCCGTCGAGGGTGTCGTCGGCGAAGAACGTGCCGATCCCGTCTGAGAAGCTGCCCACGACCGGCGGATCGAGCTGGCCGGGACGGCGGCCATCGAGCCACCAGATTGACCAGTCGCCCGACGCCGGATTGAACGTGCGCAGCGACACGGCCCGGTAGGCGTCGCCGGGCAGGTTCAGCACGTTGTCGTCGATGTTGCCGGCGCCACTCAGGATCTTGCGAGCCTCGGTGGTTCCTTCGAAGTCGAGCCAGTCAGTGCTGCCCACCAACCGGTCCTTGAGGCGGCGATGGTGAACGCGCCACGCACCGATAAGGAAATCGAAGTCGGCAAGCCCGGATTCGGGATCACGACGCGGCATCGGGGACCTCCTTGTGGCGCGTCTTGCGGATTAGAGCGCGGCTGAGCACGTCGCGGCCGGGATGTCGGCTCGTGGCTGACCGCCCGCGGGCCAGGCCGCCGAATATCACGACTACTGTTAGCCGCCGAGTTGGAAGGCGGCGGACTGCTTCCCTTGGCCCTGGATCAGGCTCGAACGCCTCGATCTACGAATAGTCGTGATATTCGGGCCGTCAGAGCGGTCAAAGCGGCGACGGGACGGCCGGAACTGGCGCCCCAGCTCGTCACCTAAGGTTAGTCGTGATATCGGGTCCGAGCGCCCGCGTCGCGCTCGAACCTGATGCAGGTCGACCCTGGGACTGCGGTCAGCACATCGCAACGTGGGCCACCGCCATGATGCACAGGACATGACGACCGTGGACAGCGCAGGCCCGCTCCTCGACACCAAGCTCTACGTCCCACGCTCGCGCCGCGAGTTGGTGGCGCGACCCAGATTGAGCGAACGGCTGAGCCGCGGGAGCGAGTCCAAGCTGACCCTCATCTCGGCACCGGCCGGGTTCGGGAAGACCATGCTCCTGGCCGAGTGGCTGGCTGGGGCGCCGGCCGGCCGGTCGTCCGTGGCGTGGCTTTCCCTGGACCAGGCCGACAACCAGCCCATGACGTTCTGGTCCTACCTCGTCGGCGCGCTCCAGGTGGTCGCGCCCGGGGTTGGTGAGGCGGCTCTCGCATTCCTCCGGGCGCCCCAGCCAGCGCCGATCGAGACGTTCCTGGCGATGCTCCTCAACGAGCTCGGCGAGCTGCCCAGCGATGTCGTGCTGGTGCTCGACGACTACCACGCCATCGATGCCCCGGACATCCATCGCGGGATGGCCTTCGTGCTCGACCATCTCCCCCCGCAGCTCCACCTGGTCATTGCCACCCGGTCCGACCCGGCGCTGCCCCTGGCGCGCCTCCGGGCGCGCGGCGAGCTCGCCGAAGTCCGCGCCGCCGACCTGCGCTTCACGCCTGATGAGGCCGCCCGCTACCTCAACGGAGTCATGGGCCTGGGACTGACTGGCCCGGATGTGGCTGCCCTGGAGGGCCGCACGGAAGGCTGGATCGCAGCCCTCCAGCTGGCCGCGTTGTCGATCCAGGGCCGGGACGACGTCGCCGGCTTCATCGCGGGTTTCGCGGGCGACGATCGGTACATCGTCGACTACCTGGTGGAAGAGGTCCTGCGCCGTCAACCCGAAGATGTCCGGAGCTTCCTGCTGCAGACCTCGATCCTGGGCCGAATGAGCGGTCCGTTGTGCGATGCCCTGACCGGCCGTGACGGCGGCAAGGCGATGCTGGACGTCCTTGATCGAGGGAACCTGTTCCTCGTTCCGCTTGACGATCGCCGACGCTGGTATCGCTATCACCACCTCTTTGCCGATGTCCTCCGGGCGCACCTGCTGGACGAGCAGCCCGATGTCGTGGCGGTCCTGCAGCGCCGGGCGAGCATCTGGTTCGAGGACAACGGTGATCCGCCCGAGGCCGTCCGGCACGCCCTTGCAGCCGCCGAATACGCACGAGCGGCGGACCTGATCGAGCGGGCCGGCCCGGCACTTCGGAGCACTCGCCAGGAGGCGCTTCTGCTCACCTGGTTGCAGGCGCTGCCGGAGGAGGTCATCGCCTTCAGGCCCGTCCTCAGTGTCGACTACGCCGGTGCGTTGCTATCGCTCGGCCAGCTCGAGGGCGCCGAAGCGCGCCTTCAGGACGCAGAACGCTGGCTGGATACGACCGCCGATGGGCAGCCGCGACCGGCGGCCGAGCTGGCCGGGCGGATCGTCGTGGACGTTGACGACTTTCGGCGACTCCCGAGCGCGATCGCCAACTTCCGGGCCGCTCAGGCGCTTGCGACGGGCGATGTCGCCGGGACGATCCGGCATGCCCAGCGTGGACTCGAGCTCGCCGGACCCGATGACCCCCTGACCCGCGGTTCGGCCGCGGGGCTGCTGGCCCTGGCGTCCTGGTCGATGGGGGACCTCGCTGGGGCGCACCGTTCGTGGACCGAGTGCAGTGCCAACCTCCAGAGGGCCGGCCACATCGCCGACGTAACCGGCCCGGCCATGGCCATGGCCGACATCCGAGTCACCCAGGGGCGGCTGCGCGACGCGCTGCGCACCTACGAACGAGCCCTCCAGATCCTGGCCGAACCGGGCCAGGCCGTGCTTCGCGGAGCTGCCGACATGCATGTCGGCATGGCTGTCCTGCTCACCGAACGTGATGAGATTGCTGCCGCTCGCGCCGAGCTCGAGCGCAGCAAGACCCTTGGCGAGCACCTCGGGCTGGCCCAGAACCCCTTTCGCTGGCACGCGGCGATGGCCCAGATCCGGATAGCGGAAGGCGATCTGGGCGGAGCGCTGGGCCCGCTGGACGAGGCGGACCGCCTGTATGTGGGCGACTACTTCCCGAACGTCCGTCCGGTCGGCGCACTCAGGGCGCGCCTGTTGGTCGTGCTCGGGCGGTCCGCCGAGGCTGGTGCCTGGGCACGCGAACGAGACCTGGCGGTGGACGACGAGCTGACCTATCTTCGGGAGTACGAACACATCACTCTGGCCCGGATCCTGCTGAGCCGGGCCGACGATGGCCGTGACGTGGACTCGACCCGCCAGGCCGTCAAGCTCCTGGAGCGCCTCCTGCAGGCGGCCCTGGACGGTGAGCGCACGGGCAGCGCGATCGAGATCCTCATCCTCCAGGCGCTGGCCCTCCGGGCCGGTGGAGACGTTCCGGCTGCCCTGGTGCCGCTCGAGCGTGCCCTGAGCCTGGCCGAGCCGGAGGGGTACATCCGCACGTTCGTCAATGAGGGTGCGCCGCTGGCGGCCCTGCTCCAGGCACTGGGCAAGGGTGGCGTGGCCCCAGCCTACATTCGACAGCTGCTGACGGCCTTCGGGCCCAGAGAGCAGCGCAGGCCGCTGGGCCTGGCCCTCATCGATCCCCTCAGCGAACGTGAGCTGGACGTGCTCCGCCTGCTGGCGACTGATCTCAACGGCCCGGACATCGCCCGCGAACTGGTCGTGTCCCTGCACACCGTACGCAGCCACACCAAGAGCATCTTCGCGAAGCTCGGCGTGAACAACCGGCGCGCGGCGGTCAGCCGGGCAGCCTCGCTTGATCTGCTATCGCGAGGCCGCGAGGGCTGACTCCGGGGTTCGCGAAAGATCACCACATCGAATCACCACAGGTGGTGATGCCCACTCACCACGTCCGCTCCTAGCTTCTGAGTACGCCGGCACAGGCGAAAGGAGTAGATGAGCGGAAGAACACGACTCGACGGCATTCGGCCCGAGGCCGGATCGTACGAAATCCGTCTGACCGGGCACCTCGACCCCCGCTGGGCCGCCTGGTTTGACGGTCTGAGCCTCAGCCTCGAGAGCGACGGCAGCACGATCATCCGAGGCCCCATCCCCGACCAGGCAGCACTCCACGGCTTGCTCCAGAAGGTGCGCGACGTGGGCCTACCCCTGGTCTCGGTCAACCGGGTCGAAGTCGACCCACCATCAGTGAAAGGAGTTCCCGTATGACCTCACTTCGACGCAGCGCCCTCGCCGTGGGAGTGCTCTTCATCCTGACGTTCATCACCTCGATCGGCGGCGTGATCGCCTACGGTCCGGTCCTGAGCGATGCCAGCTACATCACGGGTGCCGGCTCCGACACACGTGTGTTCCTGGGCGCGTTCCTTGAGCTCATGCTCATTCTCACCAACATCGGCTGCGCAGTCGTGCTGTTCCCGCTGCTCAAGCGCCAGAGCGAGGCCCTCGCCCTGGGCTACGTCGCCGCCCGGATCGTCGAGTGCACGTTCATCCTGGTCGGCCTCCTGAGCCTGCTGGTGATCGTGACCCTGCGCCAGACAGCGACGGCCGCTGATGCCGGTTCGCTCCTGACCATCGGCAAGACGCTCCACGTCCTGCACGACTGGACGTTCCTGCTGGGCCCCGGCTTTACCGACGGAATCGGCACCGGGTTCATCTTGGGCTACCTGTTGTACCGGTCCGGCCTGGTGTCGCAGCGCATCGCGCTCGTGGGCATCGTCGGTGGTCCGCTCCTCGCCCTGTCAGGGGCCGCCGTCCTGATGGGCGTGATCCCGGAAGGCTCGTCGGTCCAGCACATCCTGACGATCCCGGAGATCATCTGGGAGCTGTTCCTGGGCCTGTGGCTCACCTTCAAGGGTTTCAAGCAGTCCCCGGTCGACGCGCTCGACGGCCGGGAGCAGGGGAGCGCGTCGGCCTACGCCGCCGCCTGACCCGAGCAGGCCCCGGAGTCGAACTCCGGGGCCTGTTGATTCCCCTCGACGGTCAGGAGTAGTAGCTTCGACCCGATAGACGCAAACCCGCGGCAACCGCCTCGATGGCCTTGCCCACCGACGCAGGGTCGGTCTCGCCCTTGACGAGGGCCTGGACCTGGTTGCTGATCTCGACGTCGATCTCCGGCTCCCAGAGCCAGTTGAGGCTGGTGATGGCATCTTCGAACATCGGCAGGAACTCGCGCGCAACGGCGTTATGGATCCCGACGTTCGACGCTGCGATCGGCGAATAGGACTGCAGGCCCTCCACGACAGCCGCGTCCACCTCGGGCCGGCTGGCGTACTCGAGGAATGCAGCCACGCTGTCCCGGCCTGGAGCAGCCTTGGCCGGCAGCGCGAAACCACCCCAGGACAGGATCGAATGGGCTTTCGAAGCCCCGTCCACGAGCGGCAGGGCCGCCACGTGCAGGTCGAAGGCGACACTCGGCGTGCCGGCCTGGAGCTGACCCAGGAGCCACGTGCCGTTGTAGGTCATGGCGGCCCTTCCCTCGAGGACCAGCCGCTGCATCGTCGCGTAGTCGGTGGCTCCCGAGCCGGCCAGGAGCACCCCCGATGTGCGCAGATCGGCAATGATCTGAAAGACCTCGGTCCATTCAGG